>JANMFO010000179.1:0-15585 GCA_031374245.1 Chitinophagaceae bacterium
TATAGGCATAACCAAAATGCCTTCTGAAATTCAGAAGGCATTTTAAATTTATAAATAAGTAAAATGAATTAACGACGCAACCAGGGACTTGGGTCAACATTCTTTGATTCAATCATCAGTATAAAATCAATTTGTCCGCCACTTCCATCATCATCTCTTCCTGCCTTTCCGATTGATTGTCCTGTTTTCACAACAGCTCCTTTTGATACACTTACTGATGAAAGGTTACTATAAGTAGTAAAGTATTTTCCATGCCTGATAGTAACACACATACCATCGCCTAAATTATAAACACCGCTTACTTCCCCATCAAATACACATTTTACAGCCACGCCAGCTGATGGGGTAGAGATTGTAATTCCCGGGTTATCAAATGTCAGCTTTGTATTCTCAATCTGATTGGTACCAAAACGCATTGTTACTACACCATTGTCTACAGGCCACGGTAATTTTGCTTTGTTTGTTTGGAAACTGCTGTTCAATGCAACATCTTTTGCATTCAAATCAAGATAGCTGGCCGGTTTTTTAACAGGCTCATTCCTTTTTGGGGTTACCACGGTAGTGGGATTAGTTGCAGGTTTTGTAACACCAGGATTATCAACAGGTTTGTTTTTAGCCGTTATTTCATCCGCTTTTCTTTTTGCATCTGCTTCAGCTTTAGCCTGCGCTTCCGCGGCTTTTTTGGCAGCTTCTATTTCCCTTCTCACAATCGCTAATATGGCGTTTTGAAGGTCACGGTCTTTTTTCTTTTTAGTAGCAATCTGACCTGCAAGATCTTTTTCTTTAGACTTTAATTGAGATACTATTACATCCTTTTCCTTCTTTTGCACCTCCAGATCTTTTACTTGTTTACTCTGATTTTCAAGAGCCACATTTTTTTGGTCTTTTCTTCCTAATTGCTGTTTCTTCCGTTGCGCAATCAGATCTTGTGTTTCCAGTATTGTATTTACTTGCTTTTCCCGGTAAGCCCGGTAACTTTTCAGGTAAGCTATTCTTTTTATTGCATCATTAAAGCTACCCGCAGAAAAAATGAAATTGAGATAATCATAATTGCTCCGGTTTTTATAAGCATACACTACTGTTCTTGCATATTGTGCTTTCAATGTATCCAATTGCTTTTGCAGACGGTATATTTCAAGATTACTCAGATAAATATCATCATCTATAGATTTTATTTCTTTATTGATACTATTGATGTATTGCTCCTGCAGATCAATTTTTCTCTTTAATACATTTAACTGACCAAGTGTTTGCTTGGTTTGTCCTTTCACCTTATTATACATCCCCTGGATTTCCTTCAGCTCCTTTTGTATTTCCAGTCTTTCTTTTTCCAGTTGTGTTTTATCCTGAACCGGCTGTGCAGCAAGTGTTCCCGCTAAACTTAATAGCAGCAGATGTAAAAATATTTTTTTCCTCATAGTTAATGGGATGTGGGGTTAAAAAACAGGGTGCAGGATTGAGTATCTTATAACGGCAAGATGCAAAATAAATTTTATTAGCCTAATTCTGTTTATAATTTTTAGGTATGTTAAAAGGAAAACTTAACGTTTCATTTAAATCATACTGTTTAAAATCAAGTTTAATATCCAGTTTTCCTTTCTCCGAAACACTGATAGTCCGCTTGGTCGAGAAATTTATCCCCTTTTTATTCTCATAATCATCGTATGTCAGGTAACAAGTACGGTTCCTTAATTCATCCATATCATCCAATTTACTACTCAGGACTAACTTATCAATTTCACCGATAGTAAGCAGGTTCTTAAAAAAATTACCGCCGCTTTGCAATGAAATAGTATTGGGCGATTTTGTATACGAAATAATATTAGAATCAAGAAAAACCGGATTGCCCATAAGTAAATCCTGTAATGAGACCAGCCCAAGTGGCAATGCTGTTACTTCCTGCAGATAAGAAACACTGCGGGCTATATATATTTTATTTTGCTTATCCAGCAGCTTTACCGAGTCGGAAGTTATATAAGCCCTGAGTCCCTCAATACCCAGAATAGCGGTTATTGAAATCCATATTACACTGTCTTTATACATTCTGAGATGGGCATTTACATTATATTTTTTCCCATTTGCATCTTCATAGTCTACATCAATTTTAGCAGCAAATGTGGTGAAGTTGATCCGATTGCCAATCACCTTTTTATAGTTCTCTTTAATAAAGTCCATTGAATCTTTTCCGGAATTATCAATTGGTGCAACCACAACTGCAACAGTATCTATTTGAGCGATAGCAGTCTGTATTTTTTTGGTTGACCGACAGGAACAAAAAAAACAAATAGCGACAATAAATATTATTAATAGTCTGTTCATTTTTTGAGACTTTATTATTTTCCCGTATGACCAAACCCTCCGGCATTTCTGTTGGTAAGCTCTAACTGGTCCGCTTCTATCCATATACCCTTTTCCACTTTTTGAAAAACCATCTGGGCAATACGATCGCTGTGTTGAATGACTTGTTCTTCCTGTGAAAGGTTGATTAATATAATCTTAATTTCTCCCCGGTAATCTGCATCAATAGTACCGGGGGTATTTAAACAAGTAATACCTTGTTTTATGGCCAACCCACTTCGTGGGCGGATTTGTCCCTCGTATCCATCCGGCAGTTCAATAAACAAACCGGTTGGAATTAATACCCGTTCAAAGGGTTGTAAAGTTTGTGATTTATCCAGGTTGGCTCTCAGATCCATACCCGAAGATCCTGCCGTGGCGTATTCTGGTAATGGATTAGCAGACTTGTTTATAATTTTTATTTCAATCGCTGACATCCGGCAAAGATAAGCACCGATAAAAGGAATGGGAAGATTTCACTGAATTATTGGCTTTACCACTTTCCTCAGCATTACAGTTGCATAGGCTACTAATCCTTCTTCACGGCCTACAAAACCCAAATGCTCTGTTGTAGTAGCTTTAATTGAAACATCTTTTTCCGTCACACCCAGAATTACTGCTATCACCCTTTGCATCTCCGCCACATATGGCTTTATTTTAGGAGCCTGTAGACAAAGGGTGCTGTCGACATTTACAACAGAATATCCTTCTTTTGTTATTAATTCATTTGTTTTTTTTAATAGGATTTTACTATCAATGTTCTTATAGGAGACATCAGTGTCCGGGAAATGTACACCAATATCACCTAGGCAAACTGCCCCAAGCATTGCATCGCAAATAGCATGTAGTAACACATCCGCATCGCTATGCCCTAATGCACCTTTATGATGTGGTATCTTTACACCCCCTATCCAAAGTTCCCGGGCTTCTGTCAACTTATGAAAGTCAACACCCGATCCTATTCGATATGGCATATATGATTTTGTTTATGCAAATATCTCTAAAACCAGCTTAAAGAATAGCATTGCGATAAAAAAGAAACGTCCTGCAAAATTGCAGGACGTTCAATATAGTTAGCTAAATAAACTTATTTATCCGCTTTCATTTTTTCACCACCATTACCAAAATCAAACAACACAGAGAAACGAAGTGTGTTTGCTAAAGGATTGCGGCCAACGCCACTACCTTGTGGTAACAGGTATGCAAAATTAAATCCGAAAAGGTTGTATTTAAGACCTAAGCCAGCAGTGAAATAACGGCGGTCACCTTTTAATTTATTCTCGTAGAAATAGCCGGCACGAAGTGCAAACTGATTTTTGTACCAATACTCAGCACCAATAGAAAGCTGGAGTTCTTTTAATTCTTCAGACATTCCATCAGGAGCATCTCCAAAAGAACTAAACCAACTGGAGATTACACTTTTGCTTCTATAGTCAGCTAATTGCTGAGTAGTAGCCGGGTCAGCCGGAGGTGTTGGAACCAATAATTTATTTATCTCAAGACCAAATGATATTTGATTGTCTTCATTGAATTTCTTTGTATAGTTAGTACCAAATCCAAGGTTAGCAGGGATATAATCTTTTGCATCAGCATTATCTGTGTAAGAGATTTTAGTTCCGAGGTTAGAAAGAACTGCACCCCATGACCATCCTTTAGGGCCTTTGTAATACCATCCAAGGTCTGCAGCTACAGCACTTCCAGCTTTGTATGTTGTGCTACCAACTACCTGACCACTGGCCAAATCAGAATTGATGTACTTCAAAGTAATACCAACACCATGTTTAGCATTCAGTTTACGGGAATATCCTACATCTATACCAAATTCACGGGGTTTGCCATTTCCAAAATCATTACCCAGATTATCAGTAAACTGGATATCTCCAAGACTGAAATAACGGAGCGACCCATGAATCGCCTGGTTTTCGTCAAATTTGAAATATCCTGCAATAGAAGCCAGATAAACATCATTAACAAGATCTTTTAGCCATGGAGTATAAGTGGCTCCAATTCCACCTCTGGATTGATTGAAAGCTACTTTACCGATATTCCATAATCCAGAATACTGGTCAGCAGAAGTGGCTACTCCAAGTTCTCCCATACCGCCTGAACGGGCATCGGGTGAAATACGCAGAAAAGGAACAGCAGTTGTAACAACATTGATTGGGTTAACCTGGGCTTTTACAGTGGATGATAAACCACAAAAAAGCAGGATTCCGGCAGTTAGTTTTAAAGCAGTTGGTCTCATTAGTAAATGTTTAATATTGGTGTAAATATATGTCTTTTGATAAATTAGCAAACTAAAATATTGAATTTTATGGGAAACCAAAAAAATCGATATTTATTTTTTGGGTTTTTCTCAGAAATACGCTTTGAATCTTAAATAAAGCATCCTAACTCACTGGATACCGTGTTTGCAAATAAACGATAATTATTTTCTTTTATTGCAAAAAAACATTTTTTTTAAGGGGTACCCTACTCATTATGTACCACCTGATTACATCAGATAGAGCCTTTTTCTATCTCAGCTGCATTTTTTAGTAGTTCCGGGTCTTTTGAGCCTGTTTTAAGGGCTAGTTTGATATACTCAATAGCTTTTGTTTTCAGATTAGTTTTATGGGCTACCCAAGCCAAAGCATGATTTACATCTATATTTAATGGCCTTTGATTGTACTCTTTCATGCCATATACTAAGGCAGAATCATAGAGGCCCATCCGGGTATATAGTTTACACATTTCCAAAGCTACTGAGTGGCCAGACTTTTCATCTTTCTTTAGCATAATAATCGTTTCCCTGTACTTTTCCATGGCTTTAGTGTTATCGCCCATTTGTTCGTATATATATGCTTTTTCTTCTTCGAAAGAAAACTCAGGCATAATGGCTGATGCCTGTTCCAGCAAATCGAGGGCCTTAGGATAGTTTTTCCGCTGTTTTTCTATTTTAGCCAGCCCCTCTAATGCAAAAGCATAGCTTGGCCTTACTGCTAGTATTTCATTGTATTCATTCTCTGCCTCCGCCCATTTTCCTGTTTTTTCATATAAATGAGCTAATGTTCTTTTGCTCCAGCAAAAAGGTTCTGAACCAGGCAACCCGGCTTTTACTGCCATTTGCATAGCCTCTATTGCACCGGGATAATCACCATAGATTTCTCTTAAATAAGATGCTCTTGAATATGATTCTAAAGAAGGCTTTAATGATTGCATTTTATCCGACATCTTTACTGCCTCTTCATAGTTTCCCAATTCTACATTAGCATCTACCAACACACCATATACATAAGCATTATCCGGGTTGATAGTAACAGCTTTTTCAGCCAGCTTTTTAGCTTCCCCAAATTGGTGCTGCGACATTTTTACAGATGCTTTAAAAACAGTTGCTTCAAAATTTTTAGGTTCCAACGTTAATATACCATCTAGTATTTGAAGTGTAGCCGGATAATAGTATGGATGCTCCCCGGTAATTCTTGCTTCGGCCATATAGATGGTAGCGATCTGCAATCTTGATTTTACATCATTCGGTTTGGCGGCAATCTTCTGGTTGAGTTCTGCCACCTTCGCTTTTGTTTTTTCCCACTCTTCGTTTTTTGCTAATTCACCTTGCCTTTCAAATAAAGCTGGAATGGCCAGGTTTTCTACAGTAGTACTCTTGCTATCAGTACTGCTTGCAGCTTTTGATTTACAACTGCTGTTATACAACACAACTCCAGCTAAGGCAATAACGCCGGAGAATGTAATCGTTAAAAAAATATTCTTTTTCATAATTCTGTTTTTGATTGTAGTTGGTTAAAAGAGAGAAAACAGGGAGAATTATTTCATCTCCCTGCTATATTGGTTATTGTTATTGCATTTTTAATACCTGAACGGCTTTATATCCTTTACCATTCACAAATAATTTGGCAAAATAAATTCCGGTTGCAAGTCTTGTCTCATCTATTGTTATATAATGTAAACCTGCTGGTCTTGTACCCTGGCTTATTTCTTTTATTACTTGTCCTGCAGCATTATAGAATTGTATTCTTACATCGCCACTTGCTGCCATTTTATAATGGAAGGTTACAGAACTAGTAAATGGATTCGGATAGGCTAATAAAGAACCTTCTGGCAATGTAAGTCCCAGTGTTGGGTTAACAGGTGCTGAATAACTATTACCCGTAAAACCTCTCCATGGATTTTGTACAAAAGGAAAACTTGTTTTAAATGCTGTATCGTTTTTTGTTACCCCTGCATTAAAAGAAAGAACACTTACAAGGTTTGGTGTAACCGGACTACCGCCAGTAAAATCATCGTACCATAAACCAATAGCAGCTAAGGCAACACCTGATACAGCTTGCAATTCAATAGTAGTTACATCATCTTCCAGTCTTCTTCCGTTAGGAAAACCGTCCATGTTAGGAATAAATTGCAGGTTAGCATTTCCATTATAGGCAGGATCAGTTAATCCTAATACTGCTGCTTGTACCAAACCAAGTGAACTAAACTTTGGATCTGTTCTTGGAGTAGCAGGCACGGCCATATTTAATCGTAATGCATCGCTTAATGATGGTAAAAAATTATTTACCCAAGGCTTACCGGTTGCTAATGGGTTACCGCCTTTGCCAGTTGCTAATTGATATGGTCTTAAGTTTGGTACACCAGTATAAAATATCGGCAGAATATCCACAGCACGGGGGCTTGCATTATCTGGTAAAAGAATTGTTCCGAAAATAGCATCATCTAATGCAGTACCTGCTACAGCCGGTGAACCTTTTAATGGGAACAAACCGGGCTTACCATTTCTGAAATCAAAAGCACCCAATGAGTTTGTTTGTATACGCAGCGGAGCTAAACCCGGAACGGCACCACCAAACTGTGAATTATCCATATAAAGAGCCAACTCCGGATTCTTAAAGTAAGGAATAAAAGCACCATCACCTGTATATGGATTAGTACCATTCCATTTGTCTTTATCACCAATAGCAATTACTGCTTCATTGGTTAATGGCATACCTAATCTTGAAACTTGTACCCAATTGCCAGATACAGTTGGTGCAGCCCCTGTTGTACTTAAAGTTGTTATTTGCGGTCTGCTGGCAGAAGCCCATACACCAATTACATAATCACCATCCAATATATTAGCAGCTTGTGCTACTGTCTTTCCATCTTTTTGAAGATTAGCAACAGGCACTTCCAATACGATTGAATGACAATTGAATTTAGCCAACCCATCTCTTGACCCTTGCGCAGCAGTACGGAAACCGCCTACATCAAATGCACCACCTAAATCAACAAAGAAGGGATCATCAATCGGGCCACAGAAAATTCTTTCGCCTGTTGATGCTGTTGTTATAGCAGATTGTACCAATGCCTGGTAAGTTGGAGAACTTAAACCAACAGCTGATTCAATTGATCTTGGACCAATATCAGATGGCGGAACTAAACCCCCGGTTTTAATAGTGATAAAAGTGGTACCGCCATCAATACTGCGTTCGCAGACATAAGTTGTTTTAATATTTTGTTTTCCCAAACGGATATTAAAAAAAGTAGTAGCATCTTCATTCGTTTGCTGAAAAGTAAACCTGTATATAATATCATCGCCAGTTGTTGATGTTTTATTATCAATATGTATTTCATAGCGGATATTGCTACCGAATGTGTACCAGTTGGGTCCGCCAGCCGGATGTTCAAATGGAATATAATTCGCAATCAGGATTATTTTTTCTGCATCAGTTGGACTTTTGAAAGCATACAGATCAGTGTTATCTGCCAGCGGATCGTTAGAGATCAACGGAGCTTCCCGGTGTGATGAAGCCATCACCGCCTGCTGCACCGAACAGATAGCTGCCAGTAGTATCGTTGTTATTTTTATATATTTTTTCATAATACAGTTATTATAAATTTTAATGGATGATTTATCAGAATCTTGCTTTTAGTGTATAATCATACCCTCTCCATGGATTCTGTACATAAGGGAATGTAGTGCGGAACGTCGTATCGTTTTGTGTAGGGCCTGATTTAAAACTGATAGTCCGAACCAGTTTGTTGGTAACAGGACTTCCGGTTCCGTTAAAATCATCGTACCATAAACCAATAGCAGCTAATGCCACACCACCCACAGCTTGTAATTCGATGGTCGTTACATCATCTTCCAATCTTCTTCCGTTAGGAAAGCCATCCATGTTTGGAATAAACTGTAACATGGTAGAGCCATTATAATTTGGATTGGTTAATCCTAACACTGCTGCCTGGATAATACCAAGAGAACTGAAATTCGGATCGTTTCTGGGAGTTGGCGGAACAGCCATATTCAAACGAAGCATATCACCCAAGGTTGGTAAAAAGTTATTGATGAAAGGCTTTCCTGCTGCCAGTACATTATTGTTTTTACCGGTAGCTAACTGATAAGGACGAAGATTAGGAACACCGGTATAAAAAATAGGGAGCAAATCAACTGCACGGGGACTCGTAGCATCGGGCAAAAGAATTGTTCCGAAAATAGCATCATCCAATGCTGTACCTGCTAAAGCCGGTGAACCTTTTAATACATATAAACCAGGCTTGCCATTTCTAAAATCATACGTACCGAGTGAACGGGTTTGAACTCTCAGATCATTTAATGAAGGAACAGCACCACCAAACTGTGAACTATCCATGTATAAGGCCAGTTCAGGGTTAGTGAAGAAAGGAGCAAACTGCAAGTCATTATTATTATAAGGAGTAGTAGCATTCCATTTGTCTTTGCTGCCTACCGGAATTACCGCTTCATTAGTAAGTGGCATTCCTAATCTTGACACCTGTACAAAGTTTCCAGAATAAGTTGGAACGCCGTTAGCACCTAATGTTTTTATCTGGCGACGACTTGCTGATGCCCACACACCAATTACAAAATCACCATCTAAAATATTAGCAGCCTGAGATACAGCCTTACCATCTTTTTGTAAAAGATTGATAGGAATTTTTAAGGCAATGCTATGTACATTATATCTTGCCAATCCATCTTTAGTCGGATTGGTGGTATTGCCTTCTGGTCTGAAATTTCCTACATCAAAAGCACCGGCAAGATCAACAAAGAAAGGATCATCCGCAGGACCACAATAAATTTTTTCGGTAGTAGTAGCTGTAGCAATAGCATTTTGAACTAATGTATTATAGTTGGCAGCTCCTAAACCTAAACCCGGAGTAGTAATGGAACGGGGACCGATATTAGCTGGTGGAACAGTACCGCTGGCTACGATTGTTGTAAAAGAAGTACCGCCATTGGTACTCTTTTCACATATATAAGTGGTCTTTATATTTTGTTGACCCAAACGTATATTAAAAAATGTTGTTGGATCTTGGTTTACCTGGGTAAAAGTGAACCGGTAGGTAATATCGTCACCAGTTGTACTTGTTTTATTCTTGATATGAATTTCGTACCTCACATCTGTACCAAAAGTGTAATAGTTAGGTCCGCCTTCCGGTAATTCAAAAGGAATGTAATTTGCAATAATGGTAACCGTTGTCGGATCATCCGGACTACGGAAAGCATATAAGTCAGTATTATCTGCAAGCGGATCATTAGAGATCAACGGAGCTTCACGATGACTGGAAGCAAAAACAGCTTGAGAATAAAGAATGAAAGCCGATAGTATACATATTGACACCATCCGGCGAAATCTGATTTTTCGCATAAACTCTATTTTAGTTTTGTATGAAGCTTTGAGGTACAGATATGTATACGAGGAGTTAGGAAAAGCAGATTTAATTAAAGAAAAACAAGACAAGTATTATTTTGCTGATGCAGAAATTGATAGCAATTATTCATCCCGGATTCGCAAAAAAGCAGGGCAGGCAGACGGTTAATGCTGGTTGAAAATGGAGTGATAAGGTCTGAGACCTGTGGGGATTTTACCCTTTAAAAAAAGTACTTATGCGTATCCGTTTATACCCAAAGTCTATATATTCGCAGTTGAGTCAGGCAAAACATTTAAACATGTGCAATATTTTGCCTCAGCTTGCGTTAAATTTATTCCAATTCATAGGTTTATGCAAAAAACATTAAGAGTGAAAAACTTACCAATCCTATTATCCTGTGTGGTGCTGCTGGCATCTTGCAAAAACGGAGGTCTTTTTAAGAAAAAACAAGACAAGTCGGATGTTACCGGCTGGAACTACAATGACAAAAACATGGGTGGCTATCAGGTAGCTAAATCCAAAGAGCAAGGCTTAGGCCCTGGTCTTGTATTTGTTCAGGGCGGTACCTTTACCATGGGACAAACTGAAGAAGATGTAATGGGCGACTGGAATAATATTCCCCGCCGTGTATCTGTTCCATCTTTCTACATTGACAAAACTGAAGTAGCTAACGTTCATTACCGTGAATATTTACATTGGCTCAGTGGTGTTTTCGACCCTACAGATCCTGCCAATTCAAAAATCCTTGAATCAGCTCTTCCTGACACACTAGTTTGGAGAAGTGAGTTGAGTTATAACGAGCCCATGGTGGAGTTTTATTTCCGCCACCCTGGTTTTAACGACTACCCGGTGGTAGGTGTTAGCTGGAGACAAGCTCATGATTTTTGCCTTTGGAGAAGTGACCGTGTAAATGAAGGTGCTTTGGTAAAAGGTCAATTCATCAACAAACAAAATGTAAAACCCGGCGCACAGCAGGGTGAAAATAATTTTACTACCAAATCTTACCTTTTAGGTTTGTATACTGCCCCTCCGGGCAAAGGTCTTACCTCTAAAAAGAAAGGTGGTGGTGCACCAACTGTCCCAAATATGGAATCAGGTATCTTATTACCAGACTATCGTCTTCCGTTTGAAGCAGAGTGGGAATATGCCGCTTATGGTTTGATTAACCAAAACCCCCGTCCTTCTGTAAAAGAAGGAAAGAGAGGTGAGGAATTACAATCTAACAAACAGGTTTACCCTTGGGCACAAAATGTAAATGGTCTTCGTGATACCCGCCGTGGTAGCTGGCAAGGTACTTTCTTAGCCAACTTTAAAAGAGGCTCTGGTGACAACGCCGGTGTGGCTGGTGGTTTGAATGACCGTGCCTTCTATACTGCTCCTGTAAATTCATTCTTCCCTAACGGGTTTGGTGTTTATAACATGGCAGGTAACGTAAGTGAGTGGGTAGAGGATGTATATCGTCCATTATCAAGTCTTGATTTTGATGACCAACCAGCACCTTTCCGTGGTAATAAATTCCAGAAATTATATGTTGCTGATTCCAGCACATCGGATCCTGCAACCCGCTATGCAATTGATAGCACAGGTCGTGTAAAAATGGCTGATGTAACTGATGAAGAAAGCAAAAACCGCAGAAACTATCAAAGAGGTAATGTTATTAACTACCTCGATGGTGACTCAATATCACAAGCACAATATGGCTATGGCCAAACCACATTGGTGAGTGATAAATCAAGAGTATATAAAGGTGGTAGCTGGAATGACAGAGCTTATTGGCTTACACCAGGTGCCCGTCGCTTCCTGGAAGAAGATCAGGCTTTAAGTACTTTAGGTTTCCGTTGTGCAATGAACCGGATGGGTAGCCCTGAAGGTAACAAACGCAAAACTGGTCAACACTACAAGACCCGCAGACAGAAGAAGTAATTACTTTCATAAGATAAAGCTTGAATAATAAAAAACCCTCCTTGATGGAGGGTTTTTTATATGCCTGTCCCCTGCGTTTATTGAAGGATTACATTTGCATATGAATATCCATGACCTTTATAAACTTTACGAACAATACCCTTCCGTTCAAACTGACACCCGTAAATTAAAATCCGGAGATATTTTCTTTGCATTAAAAGGCGACAATTTTAATGGCAATGTCTTTGCACAATATGCATTGGATGCAGGTGCTGCCTATGCAGTAATTGATGAAGCGGCATTTGAAATTCCCGGTAAAACTTTTTTAGTGCCTGATGTGCTTGCTGCCTTGCAGCAATTAGCAAAACATCACCGGGAGCAATTCAATATCCCTTTCATTGCAATTACCGGTAGTAATGGAAAAACAACTACCAAAGAATTAGTGCATGCTGTTCTTTCTACTTCTTACAAGGCATACACTACCGAAGGAAATCTGAATAATCATATCGGCATACCCCTTACTATTTTGAAAATAAAAAAAGATGCTGAGATTGCTGTTATTGAAATGGGTGCCAATCATCAGAAAGAAATCGAAGGTTACTGTGTATATACTCAGCCTACACACGGAATCATCACTAACTGCGGCAAGGCCCACCTTGAAGGTTTCGGCGGTATAGAAGGTGTAAGAAAAGGGAAAGGCGAGCTGTTTGATTACTTACACAAGAACAACGGTGCTGCATTTGTAATGTGGGATTATGAGTATTTACGGGACATGAGTGAGGGCATTGATTCTATTTTAAAATATGGTACCGACAATGCAGATATAGAAGGTAAAGTAATAAAAAGTGAACCCTTTCTGGAAGTAGAAATAACCAAAGGAATTGATCCCGATATTATAAAAACACAATTAGTCGGTGATTATAATTTGCCCAATGTGCTGGTGGCAGTAGCAGCAGGAACATATTTTAATGTTTCTGCTACTTCAATAAAAGACGCCATTGAAAACTACTCCCCTTCCAACAGCCGTTCGCAATTAGTAGAAAAAGGTTCTAACAAAATAATTCTCGACGCTTATAATGCCAACCCCAGCAGTATGAAACTGGCCATTGAAAATTTTTCACGGCTACAGGCTGATAGTAAAGTACTCATGTTAGGTGGTATGGCTGAACTGGGTGATGAAAGCCTGGCTGAGCATGAAGCCATTCTTGACCTGATAAAACAGAGTCAATGGAAAGCAGTAGTGCTGGTGGGAGATGATTTTTTAAAGCTTGGGCACCCTTACTATTCTTTTTCCAATGCAACAGAAGCAAAGGAATGGCTTCAATCGCAACATTTTGAAAACACCCACCTGCTTATAAAAGGAAGCCGAAGTATGAAAATGGAATTGATCCTTGAAAATTAACCTTATCCGCACTCCCCTTTAGGGTTGGGTGCAGAACCTTAACTTTATCGAATGAACTGGAAACAACTCTTCCCCCAATTTGAGCCCGGACTAATTGAAATTATAGAAAAAGAAGCCGTGCAAAGAAGCTATAATGCCGGGGATATCATCATGCGAACCGGGCAATACATTAAATCTACTGCATTGGTACTGGAAGGCAGGATAAAAATATACCGGGAAAATCAGGACGGTGGTGAATTCCTGATGTACTACCTGGAACCTGGTCAGGCCTGTGCCGTCTCTATGATCTGTGCCCTTCAATCAGAAACCAGCGAAATAATGGCAAAGGCAGAAGAAGACACTGAAGTACTGATGATTCCCGTTCAGCTGATGGATGACTTGATGAATAAATACAAAAGCTGGTACCAGTTCGTAATTCAGACTTATCGCAGCCGGTTTGATGAATTATTGTCTGTCGTCGATAATATCGCTTTCCACAATATGGATGAACGTCTTGAATTTTATCTGAAACGGCATGCCGATAAAACAGGGAAAAAGGTAATGGAAGTTTCGCACCAGCGGATTGCAGATGACTTGAATAGCTCAAGAGAAGTAATATCCAGGCTTTTGAAAAAAATGGAACAGCGAAACCTGGTAAAGCTTCACCGCAATATGATTGAGCTTGTATAACAGGTGCTGATACTGCTGTGATTTCTGTCACATTGTGAAAAAAGCTTTTCATCTAATCTTGCAAAAATTATTACATGGAAATCATTGGTTATATCGCATCACTCGTCATTGGCATTTCACTCGGTCTTATCGGCGGCGGTGGTTCCATCCTTACGGTTCCTGTATTAGTTTATCTTTTTGGTGTTGAGCCTGTTTTAGCTACCTCTTACTCATTATTTATAGTAGGCTTATCAAGTCTTGCCGGTGCCTTTCCAAAATATAAGCAGGGAATGGTGAATCTCAAAACAGCCCTGATTTTCGGCATACCATCCATTGCTGCTGTATTTGCCACCCGCAAGTTCATTGTTCCTGTCATCCCAAAAGAAGTATTTACCATCGGAGATTTTGTGGTAACAAAAAGTATTTTAATGATGGTTTTGTTTGCCATCCTCATGGTTTTTGCATCCATATCCATGATTAGGGATAAAAAGAAAAAAGAGGAAGTCGAAAACGGTGAGCAAAAATTCAACTACCCGATGATAATACTGGAAGGTGCTGTAGTTGGCACACTGACAGGTCTTGTTGGTGCAGGTGGCGGATTCCTCATCATCCCTGCATTGGTTTTATTAAGCAAGCTTCCGATGAAACAAGCTGTTGGAACTTCTTTACTTATTATAGCTGCCAAGTCTTTAATTGGGTTTACCGGTGATTTATCACATTATACTATGGACTGGAAGTTATTGTTAACTGTCTCAGCCATTGCGGTGGCAGGTATATTTATTGGTGATGCCCTCAGTAAAAAAATTGATGGTAACAAACTAAAAAAAGGATTTGGGTGGTTTGTTCTGGTAATGGGTATTTACATTATTGTTAAAGAATTATTCTTCCCCGGTGGCAGTTCCCACTAATTGTGATTGAAGTCACTGTGGAGCATTTTACAACATACGAAATTTGATATTCAATAATAAAAAATAAAACGAAAGTATATGAAAGTAGAACAAATTTATACCGGTTGTTTAGCACAAGGCGCTTACTACATTGAAAGCAATGGAGAAGCTGTTGTTATTGACCCGCTGCGTGAAGTGGAGCCTTATATCCAGAAGGCCGAACGAAACAAGGCAAAAATTAAATACGTTCTTGAAACTCACTTTCATGCTGATTTTGTAAGTGGTCATTTAGATCTTAGCAAAAAAACAGGAGCTCCTATTATTTACGGGCCAAATGCAAAACCTGAATTTGAAGCACATATAGCTAAGGATGGGGAAGAGTTTAAAGTAGGTAATGTGACCTTAAAAGTGTTGCATACTCCCGGGCATACGATGGAAAGCACCTCTTACCTTTTGAAGGATGAGAATGGAAAAGATGTAGCCTTATTCTCAGGTGATACATTGTTTATTGGTGATGTTGGTCGTCCTGACCTGGCACAAAAATTAGTGTCTGATTTAACACAGGATAAATTAGCAGGCTATCTGTTCGATTCATTGCGCAATAAAATTATGCCGCTGGCAGATGATATTACTGTTTATCCTGCTCATGGTGCTGGCAGTGCTTGTGGCAAAAACATGAGTAAAGAAACTACCGATACGCTGGGGCATCAGAAAGAAACAAACTATGCGCTGCGTGCCAATATGACCAAAGAAGAATTCATC
>JANMFO010000216.1:0-7774 GCA_031374245.1 Chitinophagaceae bacterium
ATTTTATTCAGTTCTTCATATGCCGTAACCAACATTACATCACCTGCGAGTAAAGCTGTACTGTCGCCATACTTATTATGCACGGTTTGCATACCCCTTCGCAATGGAGCTTTGTCCATAATGTCATCATGTATCAACGTGAAGTTGTGAAAGAGTTCAATGGCCGTTCCTACATGCCAGGCATCTTCTTTTATTTCTTCAAACAGTTCATTACCCATCAGGCACAGCACCGGGCGGATACGTTTACCGCCTAATTTTAAAAAATATTCATTCGGGTCATACAGGGAAGCAGGCTCTGAAGGGAAATGCCTTTTATCAAAGTATAAAGCGAATTTTTGGGAGAGTAGTTCAAATGATTGCATACACCAAAATAAGTATTACTTTTTCTTTTTACTCTTTTCTTTACCAGTTTTTTCAGTAGCGACGTCATCAGTCACGACCCACTCATAATCCAGTTGCCGCTTGGTAAGATTGGCGGCCACTACCTTTATCGTTATCTTATCTCCCATATTAAATTTCTTACCGCTGCGTTGTCCCACCAGGCAATAATCAGTTTCTACATGGCGAAACTCATCATACTCTAATAAACTGTTGATGCTTACCAGGCCTTCGCATTTGTGTTCAATCGTCTCCACCCAAAAACCAAAACTGGATACACCACTTATCACTCCTTCAAAATCTTCTCCCAGGTAATTTTTCATAAATTGCACCTGCTTATATTTATTAGAAGCCCTTTCTGCTTCCATCGCAGCCCTTTCCCTTTCACTGGTATGTTTACATTTTTCTTCCAGCTTTTTATCTGGGTTGATTTTATTATTCAGTACATCTTCCAATATCCGATGTACTTGCACATCAGGATAACGGCGTATAGGTGATGTGAAATGACAATAATGTTCAAAGCCCAATCCATAATGGCCCACATTTTCCGTAGTGTATTTTGCTTTTGCCATAGTGCGGATGCCTAATTGCTCCAACACATGCTGTTCGGGTCTGCCTTGTACATCTTTCAATAACTGATTAAATGAAGAAGCGATGGCTTCAGGTGAAGACGTATCAAACTTATGCCCGAACTTTTTAGCGAATGCAGCAAATGGAACCAGCTTTGCTTCATCCGGGTCATCATGTGTTCGATACGGAAATGGCAGCGGTTTACCATTGACTTTTATTTTTGAAATATTCTCTGCTACCGTTCTGTTCGCCAGCAGCATAAACTCTTCAATCAATTGGTGAGCTTCTTTACTTTCTTTTATCATGATGCCGATGGGGTCACCTTTTTCATCCAGTTTAAACCGCACTTCCTGTGAAGAAAAGTTAATAGCCCCATGATTAAAACGCTTCTTTCTGAAACGTTGTGCAATATCATTTAAGATTAAAATCTCATCCGCATACAAACCTGTTTTTTCTTCAATCGTTGTTTGTACTTCTTCATAGGTAAAGCGATGGTCGGAATGAATAATCGTTTTTCCTAACCAGTATTGTTTTACTTCTGCTTTAGGAGTAATTTGAAAAATAGCAGAGAAAGTAAGTTTATCTTCTTTCGGCCGTAATGAACATAAAACATTGGAGATATGTTCCGGCAACATTGGATTCACCCTGTCCGGCAAATAAACAGACGTTGCCCGTTGATAGGCTTCTTTATCTAATTCAGTATCCGGTTCCACATAATGGCTTACATCGGCGATGTGAATACCAATTTCATAGTTGCCTGTCTTTAGTTTTCTAAACGAGATAGCATCGTCAAAATCTTTTGCATCTACCGGGTCAATAGTAATGGTGAAAACATCTCTTATATCTTTTCTTTTAGCTATTTCATCAGCTGAAATAATATCCGGGATTCTTGCAGCGACTTCCAGGGCTTCATCGGGAAATTGCAGCGGGAAACCTGCTCCTAACAAAATTTCTTTCATCGCAGCATCATTACTGTTCTCTGCATCCAGCACAGTTACTACTTCACCAACGGGTCGTTTACCATCCTTATCCCATTGTAAAATTTTTACTACTACCCTATCATTATCGGTAGCTCCATTAATATTCGTCAACGGAATAAAAATATCCGGCATTGGTTTATCCATATCAGCTACAAAAAAAGCAAAGCCTTTATTTATTTGTAACTGACCGATAAATTCTACCCGTTTACGTACCAATACTTCTTTTACTACACCCTGCATCCTGCGGCCACTGCTTTTCATGTCCTTTATGGCAACCCTAACGGTATCACCATGTAATGCAGTATTAAAATCGGCGGGTCGTACAATAAGGTCGGTATCCATACCTTCTACTGTAACAAAGCCCATTCCGGAACGGGTAACATCCAGCACTCCTTTCAGCACTTTCCCTGACGGCGCATGCACTTGTCTTTCTTTATAATTTTTCTTCTTTGAATTTTTTCTTCCCATAAGAATGATTTCTATGATATTTTTTTAAAATCTTGTATAAAATCCGTTACCAGCTTATCAAACTTTGCACCTTCTTCAAACAAGAAACGATGACGGATTGGTATGATATAAAAAGGCAGTTCAGCAATATCATTCTTAAATTTAGCTAACCGAACTGCATCTTTCTCTGTTGTAAGGATTATTTTATTGGTTGTTTCTATTTTGTCAAATCGTTTTTTAATATCATTCAGATCATCAATAGTAAAAATATGATGGTCTGAATATTGCAGCATAATATAACTGCTACTATGATCTTCGAGCAATTTCTTTAAAGGCCTTGGATTAGCAATACCTGTTACCAGCAACACTTCGGTGTTACTATCAAGACCATGTGGCTTGTTGGTAGTTATATGAAACAATTCCCCATATTCAATCGCTGTAAAAAAAACATGTTGCTGTTCCAGCGGTTTTATTTCTTTAATCAACTTTTGCTTTTCTGTTTCTGTCAAATCAGGTTTGCATTTCGTCACTACAATTACCCCGGCTCTTTTATAACTACTTTTTAAATCCCGCAAATCTCCGGTGGGTAAATAAAAATCCCTTGTAAATAAATTATTGTAATCAGTAAGAATAATATTTAATCCTGCTTTTACACTTCTGTGCTGAAAAGCATCATCCAGAATAATTGCCTGCGTTTCGGGATGATCATGCAATAGTTGGGGAATAGCTTCTAATCTTTGTTCTCCCACCGCCACCGGCACACCCGGAAATTTTAAATGAAACTGCATTGGTTCATCTCCAATTTCCAAAGCGGTAGTTGTTGAATTGGCCAGTGCATAGCCTTTTGTTTTCCTTTTGTAACCACGGCTAAGCGTTGCTACTTTATATTGACCTTTCATTTTTTTTACGAGATATTCTACCATTGGCGATTTACCAGTACCACCTACCGAAAGATTGCCGACACAAATAAGGGGCATTCCAAATCCGGATGATTTCAGGATGTTTTTATTGTACAACCAATTTCTGATAGCAATGCCCAGCCAATAGAGCAGGGCAAATGGCAACAATAATATCCGGAATGATTTGAGAAATACATTAGAAAACATAAACAGATTGCGGCGTAATACAAAGGTCTAAAGGTAAGTCAAAATCAGCCTTATCTGCGATTTCATCCACCGGCTCAAAATAGGAGAACCCGACTTTAAAACAGTCTTTCCGGCAGCCTGCCATGTACTTGTCATAAAAGCCCTTACCGTAGCCAACCCGGTATCCTTTTTTATCAAAAGCCAACAGTGGAACCAGTATCATATCAAAGTCTGTAGTCACCATCCTGTTGCCCGATTCAGGCTCATAGATATTATGCTCGTTTTTTATAAACTCTGTTTCTTCGTTAGTCGCCACAGCTTCCATTTCATCAATTATAAAATCTGTTTTAGGGTAAGCAACTAACAGTTCCGGGTTTTTGAATTCAAGATAATCAGTAAATAAATGAGCATTAGGTTCTTTATTTTCTTCGATGGGCCAGTAAGAAAGTAAAGTGTTTATAAAAGGTAATTCAGCAGTCTGGAATTGTATCAGTAGTAAATCATCCAACTTTAACTGTCCGGTTGCAGTCAATGCATTTCTTTTCTCCCGGTAAATATTTCGTAGTTCCTTTTTTATCATTATTCCCTTGTCTCAATAAAAGTAGAGAAAATAGTGGAGCCGTAGTTGCGTTCCGTTTTATAGTAAGGAAACTTTTTATAATCATTTCGTGGTGTATGTTCCAGCACAAGCCAGCCATTTTTATTCAATAATTGCTTTTCAAAAATAAATTTAGGCAAATCATCAATTGATGTAAGAGCATATGGCGGGCCTGCAAAAATAAAATCAAACTTATCAGTACAATTCAAAATAAATTTATAAACATCCAATTTCACTACTTTAAAATTTTCCAGTTTCAATGCCACTGATGTTTTTTTTATAAACTCATACATCGCAATATCTTTTTCTACAATCGTTAAATCAGTCACCCCTCTTGATGCCAGTTCATAACTGATGCTTCCTGTGCCACCGAATAAATCCAATGTTTTTATTTCTTCAAAATCCAGATTATTCTGTAATACATTAAACAATCCTTCCTTGGCAATATCCGTAGTAGGTCGGGTATACGGCATATTATTGGGTGGATTAAATTTCCGTCCCCCATGTTCACCACCTATAATGCGCATTGTGCTAAATCATTAAGTGAAGTAAAAAAATGGGCCGGGCTTTCGTTGTTGGCTGAAGCGGGAACTGTCCATGCTGTATCCCTGAATTCTACCTGTAAAAAATATTGGTGCAGTTCCCTGTACAAGGCAGATTGCTGGTCTACCAATCCGGATAAACCAATATGTACCTCTTGTTGTGATAAACCAAATTGCTGACAAACTTTCAACAGGTAATATATTATATCATCGGGAGTAGAATACGAAAATGTTTGTGCCAGTAATATTTTTTTGTTAGCAGTAGTCAACAATGTAAAATCATCATTTCGTATATCTACCAGTAAGCTACCGCCTTCTGTAGCTGGTTTACTGTTCTTAATATTTAACGTGTACTGATGCCAGTATTTTCCAGCAGGAAATTTCTTTGTTATCCAATCATGCACTTTACCCGGAACAGCATATACATTATACAACTGCCATTCAGCGATAGATTCAGAAATAACAGCAGAAGTTCCATTTAAACCAAACATCGTATTCAGCAAAAGACCTGCATCACCATGTTTATATTCCTTAAAAGCTACCAGGCAACTTTGCGGATAATCATAACAAATTAATACCTGGTAAAATGCAGTATTCAGTTCTTTGTGGGCAGCAAACAATTCACTTAAAAAATCATCATTCACTTCTTCAGCAGAATAATAAGCCAACTGCTTTACTTCTTTGGATAAAAAATCAGTAATGGAAAAACAAGAATGCTTCTCCCCCACCCTGATGGATAGAATGGGCTGTAAACTCTCCTTCACTTCGCCTGCTGATATATGGAACAACTGCTTCACTGGTTCTTTTTTGATTGCGTGCAATATTAGCCAAAATTATTCTCACCCGATTAATTTAGGGGATAAGATGCCAATACATTAAATAATCTTTTTGTAACCATATCTTCCCGCCAATAAATTGTAGGTTTGCGCCTCTTAAAACTATGGCAGGCATTGCAGCAAATACCGATTTACAGGTTGAAATTACCAACAGGCAGATTTTAAAAATCGCCCTGCCCATCAGCCTTGCCATGCTGGTGCCACAGATAAATTTTGTAACCAATAATATTTTTCTCAGCCATTTAGGCGAAACCGAGTTAGGGACAGCTGGCATTACCGGTGTATTCTACCTCGTTTTTGCATTAGTGGGCAATGGGTTAAACAGCGGTTTGCAGGGACTTATTTCCCGTCGTGCCGGTGAAAACCGTCCCGAAGAAATCGGGAAACTGTTTGGCCAGTCCATTTGGATTGCCATGTTATTTGCACTGGCTGGCATCCTGATTACCTATTTATTTGCACCTTACTTTTTATCTGCAAGTCTTAATTCTGCAACAGTAGAAGCGGAAGCAAAAGGTTTTTTAAAAATCCGTGTGCTGGGCTTGCCCTTTCTATATTTATTTCAATTAGGAAACGCATTACTGGTTGGTACTAATGCAAGCCGTTACATGAAGTATGCCTTCTTCATTGAAGCAACGCTGAATATTTTCTTAGATTATGTACTCATCAATGGCTATTTAGGTTTTCCCAATCTTGGTTTCAATGGTGCAGCCGTTGCATCTGTTATTGCAGAAGTAGTTGCCGTGCTGGTTGTGTTTGGAATTATCATTTACAAAAAAATGCATCTCCGCTTTGGTTTATTCAAAAGCCTGTCGTTTAATAAACCATTGACTTCCCTTATTTTCAAGCAATCATCACCATTGGTGATGCAATTTTTGCTCAGCATACTGGCCTGGTTATTATTTTACATACTCATTGAAAACAAAGGAGAACGTCCGCTGGCTATCAGCAATACCATGCGGAATATTTTTGGCCTCTTCGGTATTTTCGTTTGGTCATTTGCCAGCACCAGCAATGTAATGGTCAGTAATATCATCGGTCAGGGGAAAAAAGACAAAGTAGAATTTCTTATCAAAAAGATAATGCTATTGAGTTTTTGCTTTACAGCATTTCTTTGCCTGCTACTCAATCTTTTTCCAGATATTTTTCTCAGTGTTTTTGGCCGTGATAAAACATTTGTTACGGAAGCCATTCCCATTATCCGCATCGTTAGCATCGGTGTACTTTGTATGTCTGTTGCAACGGTTTGGCTAAATGCAGTAACCGGCACCGGTAATACAAAAGTCAATCTGCTTATCGAGATTGTTGCTATTTCTCTTTACAGCGTTTACATCTGGATGGTCCTCAAAGTCTGGAACCTGTCCTTAGTATGGGCATGGGGTTCAGAACTATTGTACTGGATTGTACTTTTTACTCTTTCATATTTCTATATACGTAGTGGAAGGTGGAAGAAAAAAGTTATTTAGCCAGCAGTAGCTCCCTGAGCATCTTCGTTGCAATCTTTGATTTGTTTTTATTCTTTCTGTGAAAGAGAAAATGAGAATCACGATTAATCGTTCTGTTTTTTAATCGGCAAATCAACTGATTTTTTTATTTATAGTTTGCCCCATCAAACTTTTGGTAATTGATAGCCATTATGATACTTCGCCATCAGGTATTTTTTATTAATTGCTTCATCAGTAAATTTTTCTTTTGCTTTATCCCATGTCAGTTTTTGATTACTACGGTAAGCAATATTTCCCATTTGTGATACAGTAGCCACATGAGCACCAGCTTGTACCGGGCAACGCAGTTCTTCAATCTTCCTGGATTTAACTACTGACACAAAATTTTCCCAATGCTTATCCAAACCATTGTCTGATGATTTTGTAAAAGGTATTATTACTTTATTGGCATTCTTTTTTTCTTCAAGCACTTCCCAACCACCACGGTTTAATACTAATGTTCCATTATTTCCAATAAAAGCAATGCCATGGTCACGGCCATAATCACCGTTGCCGATACCCAAAGCATGATCCCAAATAATATTAAACTTATCAAATTCGTATAAGGCCATCAACGTATCCGGTGTTTCATCAGCCGCAGTGGGATTGGCAAATTTGCCACCAATGGTTGCAATAGATTTTGGAGTCTCCGCTTTCATTCCCATTAACGCATAGTCTAATAAGTGTACTCCCCAGTCTGTCATCAGGCCCCCTGCATAATCCCAAAACCAACGGAAGGTAAAATGAAAACGATTTTCATTAAATGCCCGCATCTGCGCAGGCCCTAACCATTTTGTATAATCAACTCCTGCCGGTACAGCAGAATCAGGTTTTACCAATATCGGTTGCTTCCAATC
>JANMFO010000234.1:0-4730 GCA_031374245.1 Chitinophagaceae bacterium
CTGACCTGACAAGAGATAAAGGCTGGGATTGTTTATTAGCCGAAGGCGATAAACTAACCTGGATAAGTTTGATTTCGTTTGATGACACATGGAGTGTATTCGGTTTCCGTGCAAAGAATGATGCCGATAGAAAAAAAGAAGCCAAACCAAAAGTGGAACGGGAAATTTTTAACTGGGTAAACCCAACGACCAAAGAAGTGAAACTGCCGGATGATTTAACGGCTGCATTAAAGAAAAATAAAACCCTTAGTGAGTATTTTCATTCATTAGCCTTCTCGCATAAGAAAGAATATATTGAATGGATAGTAACAGCGAAAAGAGAGGAAACAAGAATGGAAAGAATAAAAGGAACGATTGAGCGATTAGAAAAAAAATGGAAGAACCCGGCAAACAGATAATAATAGCATGACAACTATTAAAAGAACCAACAGTAATAATACAGACTTTCACCTGCTGGTAAAAGAATTGGACAACGATTTACTCAATCGCTATGGACAATTGCAGCAATTCTACAACCAGTTCAACAAAATTGAAAACAATCCCAACGTTGTCATTGTCTATAAAAATGATGAAGCAGTAGGTTGTGGCTGTTTTAAACCATTTGAAGAAGGTTTAGTAGAAATAAAAAGGATGTATGTAAAAGATCAATGGCGTGGCAAAGGAATTGGCGCCATGATTATGGCAGCATTAGAAAACTGGGCTGCCGAGTCAGGTTTTGAATATACGGTACTGGAAACCGGTTATGAACAACCCGAAGCTATTCACCTGTATAAAAAGCAGGGATATGTTACTATTCCTAATTACGGGCCATACATCGGGAATGAAGAATATAGCATCTGTATGAAAAAAAGAATTAATTAAAAATCATTGCAACTAACAACCGACATATACCAGCGCATAGTAGCCGCCAAGGTTTACATTGATACAAATTATCATGAAGCAATAGACCTGGAACAGATTTCACAACAGGCTTTTTTATCCCGGTTTCATTTTCACCGCATCTTTACAAGGGTGTATAAAAAAACACCCCATCAATACCTCACCCAAATCAGATTGGATGCAGCAAAGGGAATGCTGGCTAAAGAAAGCATCAGCATTACAGATATTTGTAACAGTATCGGCTTTGAAAGTCTTGGCTCCTTCAGCAGCCTCTTTCGTAAACAAAGCGGCTACTCACCTCAATACTACAGGAATATCGCCTGGCTGAAAAAAAGATTAGAGAAAGAACAGCCGAAACGGTTTATTCCGCATTGTTTTATTGAGCAATATAAATTTACCAAATAAGCAAGATTCAAGAAGCCATTCTTTCCTTTCCTGACTACTTTTAGTTTCTAAAACAAAAACCATGGTAACAAAATTCTCCCACTCTACTCTTTTCGTAAATGACCAGGAAAAGGCGTATGATTTTTATGTGAACATACTTGGCTTTAAAGTAAATACCGATGCCACAATGGAAAGTGGTTATCGCTGGCTTACTCTCAATGCACCGGAGCAGCCCGACCTTGAAGTGGTGCTGATGCCTGTGCTACATGAAAGCATGATAAAAAGCGATACCTGCCCCGATGGTTTTGATGAAGAAAGCCGAAATGCTTTTAAAGTATTGCTGGAAAAAGGAATTATGGGTGCAGGTGTACTATACACTACTGATTGCCGTGCCAGTTATGAAGAACTAAAAGCAAAAGGCGTAAACATCACTGAACCAAAAGAACAATTCTACGGAATAGAATGTGTGGTAAAAGATGGCTGTGGTAATTGGTTCAGTATGACTCAGCCAAAAGAAATGTAATTCTACGCCGTAATATCTTCACAATTCCTTTTCTATTCTTTAGCTATTTTTGAATGTCAATCATCAGCATGGAAAGAAAAGGAATTCTTTTTTTATTAAGTTTTTTTACAGTCGTTACTTCTTACTCACAAAAAATAAATCCGGCTAACCCTGATTTATCACCCGGTAATTTCAAACTGGATTCATTACCCAGTTCTGAAATTAATATACCCATCCAGATAAACCTGAAGCCCATGTATGCCATGGCAGATAAAACGGTGGATACCGTCTTCACTTCTCCCGGCTATCCTGATGGTTGGGTACAGGATGGCTGCGATACAAGGTTCAAATATGTTTTCCGCCGCAGCCCATTACAAATAAAAGGTTCGGGCAGTTCATTAAATATTGGTTTTACCGGCTATTATAAAATAACCGGTTCAACAAGAGTATGTGTAAATGGAACGATTATTTCTCCCTGGACACCCGCCTGCAAATGCGGCTATGGCAGTGAAGGAGAAAGAAGGGTGAATGTTTCTTTTTCCAATTCAATTGCTGTACTTCCGGATTTTAAAGTAAAACTGTCCGTAAAAAGAAATGAACCGGAAGCATTGGATAAATGCGAAGTATGTTTCTGGGGGCAGGACATTACCAAACAGGTGATGAAAGGATTGACCAGCGAACTGGATATTTCGAAAACTGATATGGAAAAAACATACGGTGCTGTTGATTTAAAACCCCGCTTTCAGCAGATATGGGATCAACTGAATAAAACGTATAACCTCTATGGATTAGGCTGGTTGCAAATCAGTCCGCAAAAAATCCGTATCAATAATCTGTTTATCAATAAAGATTCGCTGAATATTTACCTGGGCCTGTCAGCAAAACCTGCTATCAGTTTTGAAAAGCCAACTGAAAAAAAGTCATCAGTTCCCAATCTTGGCACATTCAGCAGGCAACAGGGTTTTTCTATCTTCCTGGATGCGGTACTCAACTATGATTCACTCGGCTGGATAATAAACCAGCAACTAAAAGGAAAAGAATTTGATTTTAAAAAAGCTTTTGTAAAAAAGAAGTTCATTATTGATGAATGTAAAATTTATGGCGGTGGTTTTGAGAAGCTGGTAATTAAAATTCTCTTCTCTGGTACCAATAATGGTGTTGTTTATCTGGTTGGCAAACCCGTTTACGACAAGGATAAACAAACGATAGAAATCACCGATATTGATTTCGATATCAAATCAAAAAATGTACTGCTCGGCTCAGCCGATTGGATATTTAATAAAAAAATAACCAAAGAAATAAGTAAGAATGCCCGGTTTGAGCTGGGAGCCTATATTGATTCTGCTAAAATAAACATCAATAAACAATTGAACCAGGAATGGACAAAAGGCATACGCAGTTATGGTGATATTAAAGACATTAAACTGATCGGCATTTACCCGATGCAGCAGCATTTAATAATAAGGAGTAATTGTGCCGGCGATTTATCGGTAAAAGTGGATGCAGTTAGTCTTTCCCTGTAATTTCTTCCTCTACATTCCTGATTTTGAAAGTAAAATTCCGTTGTACTATATAACTGAAAAGAATAATAATTGCAGTAGTAATCAGTTGTGCAAATGTGGCATACACTTTAAGCGTTTCTACAAACAGTCTTAACAGTAAGTAATTAAGACCCAGATTGAATACATAAAGCATAAAGTAGCGGAACAACTGCACTTTTCCCTTCATATTAGAATCGCTGAAGACTACATACTTCATCAGAAAAAATCCAACAATGAAAGAAAAACAGAACGACAGGAATAAAGCAGCACTATGGGCTTCAAAGGCGTAAAAACCGATATCATACGGCTTTTCTTTGAAAATAAATTTGAAGCTGATATAAAATACCAGCAGACCCAGTATTGTATTGGCACCGCCGGAGGCGGCATAACGGAATGTTTGTAAACCCATCATTTTCCTGAATGGCGGGTAAAAAAAATCAATTAGGGGGAGCATTAAATCCCTTGCACTATGTAAATGTTTTCGCATTGAATGGCGGTAAAGATAATATCGGAAATGGATATTAAGTAATTATGGATGAAGGAAATGGTTTTTGTAAATTTGCCGGATAAATAAAGAAAGGATGAGTATCGTAAGCCAGATAAAACCACTTGTAGTTAAGGAATTAAAAAACTTATACGGGCAGGATTTTAGAGAATCAGATTTAACCATCAGCACTACCAAGCCAGAGTTTGAGGGGGACTATACATTGGTATTATTTTCTTTTGTAAAGCAATTGAAAAAATCACCGGAACAATTAGGTGCAGCAATTGGCGAGGCATTAGTAAATGCCAATCCGGAAATTTTTACAGCACATAATGTTATCAAAGGTTTTTTAAACCTGACTGTTTCAGATAATTACTGGATACATTTTTTACAAACCAATTTTGCTGCACCAACATTTGGATTTAAACCAGCAAACGGGCAAAAGGTTATGGTAGAGTATTCCTCTCCCAACACCAATAAACCATTGCATCTCGGTCACCTTAGAAATAATTTTCTCGGCTGGAGTGTAGCACAAATGCTGAAAGAAAGCGGCTACGAAACAATTAAAAGCTGCATTGTTAATGACCGGGGTATTCATATCTGTAAAAGTATGATTGCCTGGCAACTGTTCGCCAATGGTGCTACGCCACAATCAACCAATACCAAAGGAGACCATTTTGTAGGTGAATACTATGTAAAGTTTAATGATGAATATAAGAAGCAAGTCGAAGAACTGATTGTTGGTGGAATGAAAAAAGAAGATGCTGAGAAAGAAGCTCCCATTATGAAAGGCACACAACAAATGTTATTAGATTGGGAAAATGGCAAACCGGAAGTGATGGAACTCTGGAAAAAAATGAACAGCTGGGTGTATGCTGGTTTTGATGTTACTTATAAAAGGATCGGCAGTGACTTTGACAAAACTTATTACGAAAGCGAT
>JANMFO010000276.1:0-6399 GCA_031374245.1 Chitinophagaceae bacterium
TCTCGCTACTGAAAAAGATTACGGCGATTTTATACTGGAGCTGGAATTTAAAGTGGATAGCCCGATGAACTCTGGCATACAATTCCGCAGCGAAAGCAAAGCAGACTACCTGAATGGCAGGGTACATGGTTATCAGTTGGAAATAGATCCGTCGCCCCGTGCCTGGAGTGGTGGCATATATGATGAAGCGAGGCGGTTATGGCTTTACAGTATGGATTATAATCCGGGTTCAAAAAAAGCATTTAAGAATAGTCAGTGGAATAAATACCATGTGGAATGTATTGGCAGTTCTATCCGCACCTGGGTTAATGGAATAACCTGTGCCTGGTTGATTGATGATATGACACTAAAAGGATTTATTGCATTGCAGGTGCATGCAATAGGTAAACCAGAAGAAGCAGGGCGGCAAATCCGCTGGCGCAATATCCGTATTCAAACAAAGAACCTGAAACCTTCTGCGCCTGTAAATATGTTTGTGGTGAATATGCTGCCCAATTCATTGACTGAACAGGAGAAAAATAATGGCGTACAATTATTATGGGATGGACAAACAACAGCAGGTTGGCGGGGTGCATATAAAGATAAATTTCCAGAGAAAGGCTGGCAGATAAAAGATGGAGTATTAAGTGTATTAAGTTCCGCAGGTAAGGAAGCTGCGAATGGTGGAGATATTGTTACTACCAATGAGTATGGCGCATTTGAATTGCAGTTTGAATTCAGATTAAGCGACACGGCCAATAGCGGTGTAAAATATTTTGTTACCGAAAAAGAAAACAACGTTGGCTCTGCCATTGGTTTGGAATATCAGGTATTGGATGATGATAAACATCCGGATGCAAAACTGGGAGTGGTAGGTAATAGAACACTTGGCTCATTATATGACCTTATTCCTCCATTAAAATTTTCACAGGCATATAAAAAGATAGGAGAATGGAACCGAGGAATGCTGGTAGTGTATCCTGATAATCGTATTGAACATTGGCTGAATGGTTATAAAGTAGTAGAGTACCAGCGGGGCACACCTGTTTTTTATGCATTGGTGGCAAGAAGTAAATATGCACAATGGCCTGACTTCGGAATGGCTGCCAAGGGACATATTTTACTACAAGACCATGGCAACTTTGTATCGTATAGAAGTATTAAAATAAGAAAATTGTAATACTCATTTCATCCTTCAACTTTTGTTTATGCCAAACTCTCGTCGTGTATTTATTAAGCATTCTGCTATGGCAGCCGCAGGCACATACCTCGCAGGTATGGGATTAAATGCAAAAAGCTATGCCAATATTATTGGTGCTAATGACAGGGTACGCATTGGCGTTGTCGGCTACTCCGACCGTTTTCGCCAGGCATTGCTGCCAAGTTTTATGAACCATTACAAAGAATTGAATTTTGATATAGTAGCCGTATCTGACTTATGGAAAATAAGAAGAGAAGAAGGTGTGGCAGCACTAAAAGATAAGATGGGCCATGATATAACAGCCTGCAAGAATAATGATGAGTTGTATAATTTAAAAAACCTAGATGCAGTTATCATCAGTACGGCCGATTTTCAACATGCTACCCATGCTATTGAAGCTGTAAAAGCAAAGAAAGATGCGTATGTTGAAAAACCATTTGCAGAAACAATGGAAGATAACCGGGCTGCATTAAAAGCCATCAGAGCTTCTAATAATATTGTACAGGTAGGTTCGCAACGAAGAAGTGGTGTTAACTATCATGCAGCCAATGAATTTATTAAAAGCGGAAAGTTTGGCAATATTACCATGGTTGACCTTACCTGGAATGTAAACCAGCCCGGCCGCTGGAGAAGACCGGCATTGGTGGCGCAACTAAAACAGGAAGATACCGACTGGAAACGTTTTCTTATCAATCGCCCTGCTGATAACTGGGATCCACGTAAATATCTTGAGTATCGTTTATTCTGGCCATATTCTTCCGGTATGCCGGGTCAGTGGATGTGCCACCAGATAGATACGGTACATTGGTTTACTAATTTAAAACATCCAAGAAGTGTGGTAGCCAATGGCGGAATATATATGTGGAAAGATGGACGAAAAAACTGGGATACAACAACTGCGGTATTTGATTACGGCCCTACGGATGATAGAACTTCCGGCTTCCAGGTAATTTTTAGTTCCCGTATGCACAATGGAGATGAAAACCCTGCTGAGATTTATTATTCCAACGGTGGTGAATTAAATCTTATCACCAATAAAGTTTCTTCAGCAGGTGGTTTAAGAAAAAATCATGCAGATGCCATGAATATGCCGCCCTTTTTGTTGCCGGATGTAAACCTTGCTGACAATGCACCAAAAGTTGTTGCCTCTGCCAATACCAGTGCCGACACACTTACTTCTGCGCATATGCGCAACTGGATGGAATGTATTCGAAGCCGTCAGCAACCTAATGCACCGGTTGAAGCAGGCTATGCACATTCAGTCGCCAGCATTATGACGAATGCGGCTGTTCGAACAGGATTAAAAGCAACCTTTAATGAAGCCGCACAGGAAGTAATGGCAGGTGGGAAGGTTTTTAAATATTAACTGCCTCCCAACCCTCCGAAGGAGGGCTTTAAGTCGTTTTTATTTTATTCCTCTTCACTCTTACAATTGCGTAAGTAATTCATTTGTGTCAATCTGCGTAATCTGTGGCCAGCTGTATTCCATTGCCGCAGGCAATTACCATTCGTATTTAATTGTACTTATTTAGTGTTAATTCGTGTCATTCGTGGCCAACCTGTATTTAATCTGTGGCCCATTTCATTTATCTTAGCTCCCCAATAAATAAACTATTAAAACTTACTTCATGCAATTCACAGCACAGCAAATAGCAGACTTACTAAAAGGACAATTAGAAGGCAACGGCGATACCATTATCAATAAACTGGCGAAAATAGAAGAAGGCGAACCCGGTGCTATTTCATTCCTGGCTAATCCTGCTTACACTGCTTATATCTACACTACCAAATCATCGTTGGTTATTGTCAATAAAGATTTTGTGCCAACTGCTCCTATAGCTGCCACCCTGCTGCGGGTAGATAGTGCGGAGAATGCTTTCGCTACTTTATTAGAAATGTATAACCAGGTAAAGCTGAATAAAAAAGGCATTTCCAAACTGGCCTTTATTTCTGAAAGTGCAACGGTAGGAAAAGATATTTATGCCGGTGAGTTTTCTTTTATTGGCGAGAACGCAAAGATTGGCAACAATGTAAAAATATATCCGCAGGTATATGTGGGCGATAATGCGGTGATTGGTGACAACACTACCCTATTTGCCGGAGTAAAAATTTATTCTGAAACAAGCATTGGCAAAAACTGCATCATTCATTCCGGTACGGTGTTGGGCAGTGATGGCTTTCGTTTTAATCCCGAGAATGACAATAAAAAAGTACCGCAGATTGGAAATGTAATATTAGAAGATGATGTGGAGATTGGTGCCAACTGTGCTATTGACCGTGCCACACTCGGCTCTACCATTTTACGTAAAGGGGTAAAGTTTGACAACCTTATACATATTGCACACAATGTAGAAATTGGTGAGAATACCTATTATGCTGCGGCAGGTGTGGTAGCAGGCTCTACTAAAATTGGTAAGAACTGTATGTTTAGCGGACAGGTAGGTATTGTAGGTCATTTGCAGGTAGCAGATAACACTATCATCACAGCACAATCAGGTATTTCAAAAAGTATTACCAAGCCTGGCGGCGTGTACATGGGCTCTCCGGCATTTGATGCTAACAAATATAGAAAAGCGTATATCCACTTTCGTAATCTGGATAGTATCGTAGATAGAATTACTGCTCTTGAAAAAGTAAATAAAGAAGCCTGATAATAGAGAGGAGTATGTAGCCAGCGACATTGCTACTATCATCGTCCCTTGCATCCGCCAACTGGCGGATTGTTCATTTCTTTTCTTTCAGTGAAAGAGAAGAAATGAATCACTCTTCATCGTTCGGTAATTCTATTCAACATGATGCCAAGAAATAATTCAGTTCGTATAAAAAATGAAAGAGGAACTGCTAATCTTTTTTCCAATCATTTATCTCCCTCAAGGCAATCATTTTATTCTGACTGGCATCCCATAGTTTCAGGCGGAGACATTTTATTATTTCAGAAGGAGTAAGCCGGGTGACATTAGCTTTTTGCAGTTCGGGAATTTTTTTCATCGCTTCCGGCAAGCGGTAAAAAGGAATTTTAGAATTGATATGATGGATATGATGAAACCCTATATTGGCGGTAGCCCATTGCATAAAACGGTTCATGGCCATATAACTTGAAGATTCTAATGCTGCATGTTCATAGCACCATTCTTTGTTGTTTCGGAATTTAACTCCTGGAAAATTATGCTGTGCATAAAAAAGATAAGCACCCAGCATATGTACCAAAAATAATGGCAGGAATAGTGTAAGGAACCAGGCCAGTGGTCCAAAAAAAATAATCAATAAGACCGCAGCCGCAACATGCAATAGTAAAACTGCCAGCGAATCCCAATGTCTGCGGGGACTGCTTAAAAATGATTGCAAACACATACCAAACAAAAACATAGTGAAATATGCAAAAAAGATAGTCAATGGATGCCGCACGGCCAGGTATACCTTTTTTTCCCTGTCAGGAGCTTCTACAAATTTTTCTTTGGTCATAATCGGAAACGACCCGATACTGGCACTGAATAATTTGGAATTATTATTATGATGATGGTCATGTGACCGTTTCCAGATACTTGCCGGCGTCAATATATACATACCAAATGCCGTAAAAATTACATTAGCAATATATGATTTGCGCAAAATGGAATGGTGCTGGTAATCATGAAAAATCATAAAGCAACGTGCCAGCATTAATGCACTGAAAACACTGCACAAAATTTTTACCCATAAGTAAGGCAAAAAATAAGTACCCAAAAGGGAAGCTGTAAGTAAAAAAAAAGAGGAAACCGTATAGTACCAGCTTTTCCAGCGGATTTCTTTGGCAAACGGTTTTGTAGTAAGAATCAATTCTTTACCGGAAAGCATCTGGCGAATTTAAGCAATATTTGCCTATATCTGAGCTTACGCTTAACAAATCATTCATCAATTAACACTATTGATAAAATGGTTCGAATAGTTATTTGGCTAACGATAATCAATAATCATAACCGGAGAGTGTCACAGGAAATAAGATTGCCGGTTACATTTGGCTAACCAGAATCGTAATAAATACTTTACTTGTAACACATCAATGAAGTGACTTCAATTAAAAGTAACGGGGGTTTTTTATTTTCGCATAAACTATTATGTCAATTTCAATTGCAACAACCGAAGATATACCGGCATTAGTGCCATTAATTAATAGTGCTTACCGTGGCGATGCCTCAAAAAAAGGATGGACAACAGAAGCAAATCTGCTGGAAGGAGAATTACGTACTGATATTCCTTTTCTAACAACACAGTTGCGTAACCCTGAAGCCAGTATGTTGAAATATACATCAGCTGGTGGAGCTATCACTGGTTGTGTTTACCTGGAAAAGATGCAAAGAGGTCTATATCTCGGAATGCTGACTGTATCGCCATTTCTTCAGGCAGGTGGCATTGGTAAACAATTACTGGCAGCAGCTGAAGTATATGGCAAAGAAAAAGGCTGCGCCTGTATTTTTATGAATGTTATTTCTCTCCGCCATGAATTAATAGCATGGTATGAAAGACATGGCTATCATAATACCGGCGAAACAAAACCAATGTCCGGTGACAATCGTTTTGGCACTCCAACCCAGCCATTGGAATTTATAATCATGAAAAAAATGTTATAAAAGCGATTAGTTTTGTATTCTCTTTCTTCCATTTAAATCAATAAAAATGACCCGGATATTTGCACTTTGCTTTGTACTGCTTTCTTTTTCAGGTTTTTCGCAGAATTATATTAACAAAACAAAGGCACAGGTCAGGAAAGAGCTCAATGAATATGTTTCAATGAATGATAGTCTTAACGCCGCTATTTCAGAAACAGCCACAGCAATTACATTATCCATAAAAGGTCCGAAAACATTACCCGCTGATTTTATTTATCGTTTTGATAAAACCGGCAAATGCAAATCAGAAAAAGTAATGGGGGGTTGCGACTCTTGTTTTAATAAATACTTCCAGGCGGCACTTGACCGCAAAAAATATGAATGGAGAAAAATAAATGAGAACCAGTACATCTCAGGCTTTGTTGCAAGAATGATGATAGAACTACCGGTTGATAGCAAAGATTTTTCTTTTACAATTTTGAGAACCGATTGGAGTAAACAGATGTATGATTTACTGAAAGGCAACTAGAAATATCAGCTGTTATTTTTCCAATAACCCATCTGCCTTCCATTGCCTGAAAACAGCAATAGTACTGTCGCTGAGTTTAGCGTTCTTCTTAAATGGCATAAAAC
>JANMFO010000278.1:0-11440 GCA_031374245.1 Chitinophagaceae bacterium
TGTTAGCAATTGGCATGGTCAGTATCAATTTTATTCCGTCAATTGACTTGGTAAGTGAATCAACAGGTGTTATGTCATCTGCTTTTATAACAGCAAGAAGCATATTATTCCCAAAAGAAGCTGTAACAAGATTGAAATCAAACGGCACAGGTTTTTTAAAATCTTCCAGCATTTCTTTAAAACCACTTTTTTGCATCAGTTCCATTCCCATTTGCGGATTATAAGTGGTGTTTATTAAAGCCAGAATATTTCCTTTCGGTAACCGGCGGGTTAAATCAGTGTTTAAAGTGGTCTTCGGATATTTTTTATAGGTGGCTGCCACATCATCATTTGGATACGTATTGTTTTGCATTACAATTTTTCCATTCTCAAAATTCACAATGGATGTTTTACTCTTACCAGCAAATGCCATTAGTTTACTATATACAGAAGAAGTAAGAAGTCCCATCACTTTATTTCCCAACAGAGGACTGGTCATGCCGTTATTCCATGTTTTTATATCGCCTGCCTGATTCATTAATGTTAAAAACCGACTGTTCGTACTTAGTGAATTTTGAGATTTGGGTGTGAGCAGGTTAAAACAAAGGTTGCGCTGCCCTCTCTTAAGTTTATCTGCCAGTTGCAGAACAGAAAGATCAAAATCTTTCCGGGCAGCGGTATCACTGTAGAGTTGTTGTAATTCCTCTTTAGTCTTTCTGTCATTTCCTGAAGTCATTACAAACAAGTCATTGTTCCAGCCAAAAGTCATGCCTTTTTCTGTTTGAACGATCTTGTCGGTGCCATAGGTGGTTATAGAATCACCGCTTTCTTTAAACAAACCTTTCATATTGGCGGTAAACATTTCTGCATTTTGCAGCTTAATGAAAATATTTACACCGGGTTCAGTTTTTTCTTCAGATACATCGTGGGTCATCACCAGGAAAATACCAGCGGAAAAATTGATACCTGATTTTTCCGGATTCATCAGTAATGCATTAAAAGGGGTTTTTAGGTCTTTCATTATTTCCCGGTAAATAATACTCTGCCGGAATGATTCACCAGGAATTTTACCTGCAATACCCGCTGCATTAAAGTTTATTACCATTGATGCATTGTCGGGCAGGTATTTTATCAATGGGTTGGTTTGCGCAAGTGTTGCCGTTTGCAACATTGTTAGTGCAGCAAAAAATAAAACAAATCTTCTTTTCATATTTATTTAAGGTTTAAAATGTGTAGCTAAGCAGGTCGCTGGTGGCGATAGTTTGTTGCACACCGGTAGATAGATTTTTTACATTGCAGATGTTTTCTTTCAGTTCCTTTTCACCAATGATGATGATGAAAGGAATATTTTTCTTTTCTGCATATTTAAACTGCTTATCAAATTTTGCTATTTCATGATACAGTTCACTTCGGATACCTTTTTGCCGGAGTTGTTGTAATAAATTAAATGCAGCATCGCTCTCGGCTTCGCCGAGGTTGAAGAATAGTACCTGTGTGCTTACATGCACATCGGCGGGAAACAGGTTTAGTTCTTCCATTACATCATAAATTCTGTCTACACCAAATGAAATACCAACGCCGGGAATGTTAGGTACACCAAATAAACCGGTGAGGTCGTCATAGCGGCCACCACCACCGATGCTGCCGATTTTTACATTCAGGGCTTTTATTTCAAAGATTGAACCAGTGTAATAATTTAATCCTCTTGCCAATGTCGGGTCAAAAATCAGTTCTGTATTTTGAGATGCTAGTTGGGTGATGACATAATTGATTTCTTCAATTCCTTTATTACCGTTTATATTATCTCCAAATATCTTTTTTAAACCGGATAGCTTTTCATTATTGGTTCCCGAAATGGTAAGGTATTTTTCAATAGCACTTACTTGTTCTTTGGTTAAACCTCGTTGTGTTAATTCTTCTTTTACTTTATCTAAACCAATCTTATCTAATTTATCTATGGCAACAGTAATGTCTGTTAGTTTATCTGCACCGCCGCATATTTCTGCCAATGCAGAAAGTATTTTTCGGCTATTGATTTTTATTTCAACCGGGATATTTAATTTTTCAAAAACAGTTGCATAGATATTAGCCAGCTCCACTTCATTAAGCAGCGAATTACTCCCTACTACATCAGCATCGCATTGATAAAACTCACGGTATCTTCCTTTTTGCGGTCGATCTGCTCTCCATACAGGTTGTATCTGATAGCGTTTAAAAGGGAAAGTAAGTTGATTGTGATTCATTGCTACATAACGGGCAAAGGGAATAGTTAAATCATATTTTAAAGCTCTTTCTGTAATGCCTTTTACATTTTTTCCTTCCAGCACTTTTTCAAAATCTTCTCTGATTTGTTTTTCTTTGTCTGCATTATCAAGGCCGTTGTTCAGAACTTTAAAGATTAATTTATCACCTTCTTCTCCATATTTCCCCATCAGCGTTTCAATATTTTCCATCGCCGGAGTTTCCAATGGCTGAAAACCGTACAGCTCAAACACATTCCTGATTGTATTGAGAATATAATTTCTTTTCCGAACTACATCCGGCCCGAAATCTCTTGTTCCTTGTGGTAATGATAGTTTTGCCATGTTTACTGCCATTTCAAATTATTAGTTCCTTGCAAAGCCCCTTTAGGGGTTGGGGCATATTTCTCTATAATTTTATTACAAACTTCGTCAATCATTTTATACACTTCATGATAGCCCGGCTCTGGCCCATAATAAGGATCGGGTACATCCATATTTTTACCAGGATAAATCTCATTCATCAGCAATTCTGCTTTAGATATATTAAATTTATTTTTAGCAATGCGTTTCATTTCATCCATCACATCACCGGCAAGCGCATATATTTTATCATACATATCAAAATCTGCGGCCGTAAATCTTTTTGCTCTTTGGTTGCTTATGTCAATACCGTTTAGCCGGGCTACTTTTTGTGAAAGATTGTGCGGCGGATCACCAGTATGATAGCTATTGGTGCCGGCACTTTCAATACTCCATGTTAAACCTGCCTTAAAAGCTTTGTCCTGCAGAATGCCTTCTGCTAATGGACTGCGGCAGATATTTCCAAGGCAAACCATTAAAATTTTCATTTGGCAAATATAGCTATGAGTTTTGAGTTGCGAACTACGAGGATAGTCGCTTATTGATAACTTATTTGTATAGGGCAAACTAAAATTTTCAGTCTCATAACCCGCAACTCAAAACTCGCAACTTAATAAATGAAAATTATGGATTTCAGCCACCCGCTGCATCTAATAACCAAACACACCGCCATGACAAACAAAGAAATTTTGCAATCCGATTTACTCGATATTGTTTTCGAGAAACGCAATAAAGTTTATGGTGCTTATGCAATCCGTAAAGGATATAATAATCGTATGCTTACAGCACTGGGAGCAGGAATGTCTGTTATCCTGTTATTGGTTTTTATCAATGGGTTGGGTAATAAGCAGGAATCAACTTTAACGATACCGCAAGACAAGAATGAAATCCTGGTAAGGGAGATAGAAATAGTAAAGGATAAACCAAAAGAACCGGAACAACCAAGGAAAATAGTGAAACAAAAACCTGTTGAACCTAAAGTGGCAGCAGTTAAGTTTACAACACCTCCTGCAATAAAGGACGATGATAAGGTAAAAGATAAAATGGTTGCCATTACTGATATGGACGATAAGAAAATTGCTGATAAAACCAGTGATGGTATAAAAGATAATGGTACGGTAAAACAATCTGAGAAGCCTGTAACAGAACCCGGCAATGGAAATGGAACAGTGACAGAGCCAAAACAACCTGATTTTATAGTTCAGGAAAAAAATCCTGAATTTCCCGGGGGAACAGAAGCTTTAAAAAGGTTTTTGGGTAAAAACCTGAGTACGCCGGATGAGCTGGAAGCTGGCGAAAGAAAAGTAGTTCAGATAAAATTTAAGGTAGATAAGGATGGGTCGGTTACCAACTTTGAAATAGTGACAAGCGGTGGTGGCGAATTTGACAGGGAAGTGGTAAGGGTGTGTAAAAAAATGCCCAGGTGGACACCGGCTATACAAAACGGTATCAACGTTCCTGTAAGTTATGTACTGCCTGTAACATTTATCGGGTTAGAAGAGTAAAATTCAATAATTTGCTTTTCCTAAAAACGGACAACGGATGTTTGAAGAATACGAAAAGAATAAAAAGAAACAGGTGTCATTGATGCGGTCCTTGCTGGATTTCGGCATGGGTCTCATCATTACAGTAGTGGGAATATTCTTTTTATTCAGACATAAATTAAACATTCCTTTAAATAAAACATATCCTCCCGATTATTACGATATAATTTTAGGTGGCATCTTTATTCTTTATGGGGTGTGGAGGACATACAGGGGTTATAAGAAAAACTATTTTAAATGATTGGAAGAGGCAGTACTATAAAATTTACCGGTTATATAATTGTGTTTGTTTGTTGGTTGCTGGCAGGCTGTAAATCGTACGATGAACAGGAAAAGGAAAGGCCTGATTCACCAAGACGAGGAACGATTCGAGTTAGTGCCGATGAATCGTTTAAACCGATAATTGATCAGATGGTGATGGTGTATGAATCTAACCATCCGGGCACTAAAATTAATGTAGACTATAAGCCCGAAGCAGATTGTCTGAAAGATTTGCTGAACGACAGTGTTCGGATGATAATTGCAACAAGGGATGTTAGTGAGGATGAACGGGATGCAATTATTGATTCGCTTAAATTAGGTCCCAAAAGCCTGGTAATCGCAAGGGATGGTATTTCAGTAATAGTGCATCCGTCTGAACAGGACACGTTGTTTACCATGAATGAAATAAAACAAGTGCTTACAGGGAGATACAACAAAAAGTTAATTCCCGTATTTGACGGGCTAAAAGCAACCAGTACGGTACGTTTTATCATCGATTCAGTATTGCGGGGCGATTCGCTTACACCAACAGCGATGGCAGCCCGCAGCAGCGAAGCGGTGATTGATTATGTATCAAAAACCCCGGGAGTGATTGGTTTTATTGGAGTAAGCTGGATTGGGAATCCGGAAGACACTTCGCAACTTAGTTTTTTGAAGAAGGTAAAGGTGGTATCTCTGGAAACTACTGACCGGCCAGGTGCATACGCCAAAGCGTACCAGGCAAATATTTATTACAAACGATATCCTATGGTACGGGATTTGGTTTATATGCTTAAGGAGAATTATACTGGACTTGGTACCGGATTTGCCAATTTTATGAGCGGGGAAATAGGACAAATAATTTTCAACAGAGCGTACCTGGCACCAACCCAAAAAAAATTAGGCATCAGGCCGGTAAGGCTGAATGAGTAAAAGGGGAGTTAGTTATATTTACAACTTTAAAAGAAGAAGAAAATGAAGAAAACCGTAATTACATTTTTAGCGTCGTGTTTATTAATAACCGGGCTAAAAGCGCAAACCATACAGGAGGGGATAACCCACTTGTATGCTGATAGATATAAAAGTGCCATAGGCGTTTTTGAAAAACTATTGGCTGCAAATCCAAATAATATAGAAGCGACCTACTGGCTGGGTCAAACTTATTTTGACCTGGATGATAATGCGAAGGCACGCCAGATTTATCAAAAAGCTCTTGAAACAAATGGCAGTGCGCCTCTTATATTAATAGGCTTGGGTCATGCAGATTTGCATGACAATAAAACAAATGATGCCCGTCAGAAATTTGAAGCTGCAATAACAGCAGCTACTCCGAATACCAAAAAAGGAACTGATCCACTTGTGTTGAGTGCAATTGGCCGAGCCAATGTTGATGCAAAAGCCGGGGATTTTAACTATGCAATAGAAAAGTTAACAATGGCTGCTGCAAAGGATGAAAAAAATACTGAAATATTATTACAATTAGGTAATGCATACCGCAAAGCCCGTCCCGGTGAAGGTGGTGGCGAAGCTTTCAGGAACTATAAAAAAGCATTGGAAATAAATCCTGCTTTTGCTCCGGCAGACTTACGCTTAGCCAAACTGTTCGAATCTCAAAAGAACTGGGAGTTAGTTTTAGAATACTTAAATGATGGTATAAAGAGAGACCCAAAGTTTTCTCCTGCTTACTATGAGCTTTTCTACTATTACTTTTTCCGTGCAAAATACACTGAAGCAGAAGAGTTTTTAGGAAAATATATGGCCAGCACAGATGCTGAACCACAACATGATTTTTTATATGCTCAGCTTTGCTGGGCTAAAAAGGACTTTGCCTGCGCTGCTGCAAAAGCAGAAGGAGTTGTAGCTGCAATGGGTGATAAAACAAAACCCAAAGTGTATAAGTTATTGGCCGATGCTAATTTTCAGAAAGGAGATTATGCAAATGCTAAAAAGTACAGTGATAAGTATTTTGCCAGAGAAAAACCGGAAGACCTGATTTCATTTGATTATAAATTACTGGCTGATATTTTTTCAAAAACCGGGGGCACCAATGATGAGATATACAGTGCTTATATTAAAGGCTCTTCTTTAGATACTGTACTTACTTCAAAAATAGATTTCTTAAAACAAGGCGCTGCTTATTTTAAGAGCAATAAAATAAGAGATAAAGAAGGCGATATTTTACAAAAGATAATCGAGGTAAAACCAAAGCCTTCTATCAATGATCATTTCGATTTAACACTAGCCCGTTATTTCAGCGGTAACTATGGGCAATCGAGAATTGAATCTAAAACAATGATTCAAAAATTTCCTGACCAGCCTTATGGATATGAATGGGCATTTAATAGTGCGAATGCTATTGACACGATAAAAAAAGACAGTATAGCTGTGCCTGATGCACTGGAATTATTTGCTTTTGCACAAAAGGATACGGCAAAATACCGGAAGCAATATTTAAGCTCTGTAAAGTTTTTGGGTGCTTATTATATAAATCAGGCAAAGGATAAAGAAAAGTCGTTAGAATTTTTCACTAAATGGCTTGAAGCTGATTCTGCAAATGCTCCGACAATTCAACCTATCATCGACCAGATTAAAAAAATGCCGGTAAAGCAATCGACTCCGCCAAGAGGTAATGCCATGCCAGCAAAGGCAACCGAAAAAAAGCCGGTTGGAACAACGGGTACTAAATCTAAATTAAAACCAGCAGGTAAAACGGCGGTTGTAAAGAAATAAGAACTCGGTTTTCTTCTTTTAAAAAAAGTCCCTTACTATTATGGTGAGGGGCTTTTCATTTATATGAAGTATTCCTGCAAATCATTTTAGTTAAGGTATTTTCAACCTGTCACCTTATTTTTGCCACCAGAGTTAAAGACCTATGATTCATTTACTTCAAACCAATCTGAATAGTGCGGCTTCAAGTTCTTACCTGCCGGTAGGTTTGCAGGTAATTATTGCCGTTGGCTTGATTGTTTTCCTGACAGTTGTAACTCATTTATTAGGGCCAAAAAGAAAAACTTCTGACAAGTTGCAGAACTTTGCCAGTGGCATTGAAAGCCACGGTGATGCCCGCCAGCCAATGGCGATTAAATATTTCCTGACTGCCATTTTATTTGTGTTGTTTGATGTTGAGGTAATTTTCTTTTATCCTTATGCTGTGAATTTTAAAGGCTTGGGTTGGGATGGCTTTTGGGCGGTCTTTATGTTTGTAGGATTCTTCCTTTGCGGGTTTATATATATTATTAAAAAAGGTGCTTTGAAGTGGGAAGATTAGATAATGAATAATTAAAAACTAATAATTTGTAATTACATGAACCTCAACGAAGCTTTAGGAGTTATTACAGGGAAGATTATTATTAATTTTTAATTACTAATTCTTAATTACTATGTCCCGTCCTGTATCATATAATCTTATCAAAAAGCCGCTGGAGACTGATATCAGTCTTGCTGATATGCCAGAAGGCAGTATGGGAGAGGGTTTTTTTGCCACCAAACTCAACACTGTCATCGGTTTGGCAAGAAAGAATTCTATTTGGCCACTGCCATTTGCCACTTCTTGCTGTGGTATTGAATTTATGGCCACCATGGGTTCACATTACGATTTGGCCCGATTTGGCTCAGAAAGGGTAGGCTTTTCTCCCCGTCAGTGTGATTTATTGATGGTAATGGGAACCATTGCCAAAAAAATGGGCCCAGTGGTGAAACAGGTTTACTTGCAAATGGCTGAACCCCGTTGGGTTATTGCAGTTGGGGCCTGTGCAAGTAGCGGTGGAATTTTTGATACTTACAGTGTGTTGCAGGGAATTGACCAGGTAGTACCAGTAGATGTATATGTGCCGGGGTGCCCGCCAAGACCTGAAGCAATCATTGATGGAGTGATGAGGGTGCAGGATTTGGTAGGTAAGGAAAGTTTGAGAAGAAGAAATGGAGATAGGTATAAGTTATTATTAGAAAGTTACGGCATCCAATAAAAGCATGACACTGACTAACAAGCATATCAAACAAAGACTAACTGATAAATTTCCTGAACAGGTATCTTGTTTCGATGAACCTTATGGAATGCTCACTTTCGAAGCACCAAAAGAGCTCAACCTGAAGGTGCTTAATTTTTTATATGACGATGAAGAATTAAAGTTTCGTTTTATGACGGACTTGTGTGGCGTTCATTATCCTGACAGTAAAGGAAAGGAACTGGCTGTGGTTTACCATTTGCATAACCTGGAAGATAATATTCGTATTCGCTTTAAAGTGTTTACCGATATTAATCAACCGGATATTTATACGGCCACAGGATTATTTTCTGCTGCTAATTGGATGGAAAGAGAAACCTATGATTTTTACGGGGTGAATTTTGTTGGTCACCCAAAACTGAAAAGGATATTGAATGTGGACGAAATGGATTATTTCCCAATGCGGAAAGAATTTCCATTGGAAGACCAGACAAGGATTGATAAGGATGATGAGATGTTTGGAAGAGGATAAAAAAACTAAAAATTAAAAAGTCAAAAGTAAAAACTACTAAGTCCACGATTTTGAACCTGCCTGATGGCAGTCAGGTTTTTACTTTTGAATTTTGACTTTATACATGTCAGAACAACATATCAAATTACCGGAAGGCTCGATTGAGAAAACAACGACTACGCTGAACCTGGGGCCAACCCATCCGGCTACGCATGGTGTGATGCAGAATATCCTGGAACTGGATGGAGAAAGAATTGTTTCTACAGAACAAACTATCGGATACATTCACCGGGCATTTGAAAAAATTGCTGAACGCAGACCGTTGTATCAGATAACAACGCTGACCGACCGGTTGAACTATTGTTCTTCTCCACTAAATAATATGGGCTGGCACCTGACTTGTGAAAAATTGCTGGGTGTGAAAACGCCGAAGAGAGTGGATTATCTCCGTGTCATTATTATGGAGCTGTCAAGAATTTCTGACCACTTGATTTGTAATTCTATTGTGGGAGTGGATGCGGGTGCTTACACAGGATTTTTATATGTGATGCAATACCGGGAATTGATTTATGAAATCTATGAAGAGGTATGTGGAGCAAGATTGACAACGAATATGGGTCGCATTGGCGGCTTTGAAAGAAACTTCAATAATATCGCTTTTGAAAAAATAGAAAAGTTCTTAAAGGAATATCCTAAAGTGCTTAAAGAATTTGAAAACCTGTTTCAACGCAACAGGATTTTCATGGACAGAACAAAAGGTACCGGGGCCATCAGTGCCGACAGGGCATTGAACTATGGTTTTACTGGTCCCAATCTCCGTGCAGCCGGAATTGATTATGATGTAAGGGTGCACACCCCTTACAGTAGTTATGAAGATTTTCAATTTAATATACCCGTTGGAACAACAGGTGATAACTACGACCGCTGGTTGGTTCGTAGCCAGGAAATGTGGCAAAGTTTGAGCATTATAGAACAGGCTTATCAAAAAGTGCAGGAGTTTAAAGGAACGGATGCTGATGTATTTCATGCAGATGTGCCGGAATATTATTTACCAGAGAAAGCTGATGTATATACGAAGATGGAAGCCCTGATTTACCATTTTAAAATTGTGATGGGAGAAACGGAAATTCCTCGGGGTGAAGTATACCAATCTGTGGAAGGTGGAAATGGTGAGCTGGGATTTTATTTAATCAGTGATGGGGGAAGAACACCATACCGGTTACATTTCCGGAGGCCATGTTTTATATATTACCAGGCTTTTGAGGAATTAACAAAAGGGGCAATGCTGAGTGATGCGATAATGACAATGAGTAGTTTGAATTTGATTGCAGGAGAATTAGACGCTTAGTTGATTTGCAGATGTGATGATATGCAGATGTGCAAATGAAATTCAGGGTTACAAAATTTAAATTTTAGAAAGAAGATAAAATGAGTGTTCAGTTTTCAGATAAATCATTACAAGAAGTAAAACGGATAATTAATTTTTATCCGGAAGGAAAGCAGAAGAGTGCTGTTATTCCTGTGCTGCATTTGGCACAACAGGAATTTGGCGGTTGGCTTAGTTCTGAGACCATGGATTATGTGGCTTCTTTACTCCAACTTGAACCGATTGAAGTTTACGAAGTAGCGACTTTTTACAGTATGTATAATTTGAAACCGGTCGGGAAATACATGTTTGAAGTTTGTCAAACAGGACCTTGTATGCTGAACGGAAGCGATGATATAATTAAATACATATATGATAAACTGGGCATAAAACCCGGTGAGACAAGTTCCGATAGTTTGTTTACACTGAAAGCAGTGGAATGCCTGGGTGCTTGTGGTTATGCTCCAATGATGCAGATGGGAAAAAATTATAGAGAGCATTTGACAAAAGAAAAAGTGGATGCGATAATAAATGAGTGCAGGAATACCGCAGCGGCTAAAAACTAAACATGAAAAAGTTATTAGCTATAATTCTTTTACTGAATGTTGTTTTCGCCAATGCACAGACGGATGAAGAAAAGCTGACTTCGGCGTTGAAAGAATTTCATCAGTCGCTGGTAAAAAAGAATACAGTTTCTATTAATCAGCAAACGGATAAGGCATTGAGCTATGGACATAGCAACGGCTGGGTAGAAACAAAAACGGAAATGATGAAGAACCTGGAAACAGGTTATACAAGTTATAAAAGCATAAAGGAAGATAGCCTGCAGGTAACGATAAATGCAAATGTGGCACATGCAAGGTTTGTTGGAGATTATGAGGTTTCATTGAATGGCGGAAATGCAGTTATTTATCATTTGAAAGTGTTGGAAGTGTGGGTGAAGAAGGGAAAGAGATGGTTGTTATTTGCGAGGCAGGCGGTAAAATAAAAAAATTAAAATCCCCCTTTAGGGGATAGGGGCATATGGGAAGAAAATTATTATTAGACAAAGCTCACATTGAAAACATCAGACTCTATGATGTGTACCGCCGTGAAGGTGGTTATCGTAGTGTGGAGAAGGCATTGAAAACAATGAGTCCTGATGCTGTGACGGAAGAAGTAAAGAAAAGCGGATTGAGAGGTCGTGGTGGTGCCGGTTTCCCAACCGGGATGAAATGGAGTTTTCTTGCCAAGCCCGAAGGAGTACCCCGTTA
>JANMFO010000284.1:0-36362 GCA_031374245.1 Chitinophagaceae bacterium
CCGGCGGCTCACAAGGGGCGCACCTGCATTTTGAAATTTTCGATACCAAAACAACCAAACGGTTCAATCCATTATTATTTGGATTTCCACTGGCGGATAATGTGCCGCCAACATTGGTAAAACTGGCCATGTATGACAGAAGCAGGAGTGTGTATGAACAAACACCCACTTTCTTTTATTTAAAAAATACAGACAGCGGCTATATCATTCCAAAATTGCCGGTACTACAAACAGGGTTGAACAAAATAAGTTTTGCCATCCAGGCATATGACAGATTGAGCGGTTCAACAAATCCCAATGGTATTTATTCCGCCAAATTATATCTGGATGAACAACCACAGACAGGTTTTATTTTAGATAGCATAGACTATGATGAAACGGTATATATGAATGCTCATATCGACTATAGATACCGGGAGAACGGCGGTTCTTATTTGCAACATCTTTCACAATTACCGGGAGACAGGGGAGCGGCGTATAAACAATTACAGGGAGATGGAGTTGTTTTATTAACTGATACTACTATTCATCAGATAAGTATTGATGTAAAAGATGCGAACGCAAATACCTCACAAATAAATTTTGCAATTCAATATTCGGATAGTCTTGCTTCATTACTTCCGGTGAGAATGCCGGCACAGCATTTTGGCCCAAACGAAGTAAATGAATTAAAAAAACCTGATTTTGAAATTTATTTACCCGAGACCTGTTTGTATGATTCTATTCAGCCGTTTTATTTTCAAACCAATCCGGTATCCGCCAATGCTGTTTCTGCTTTGAACCAGCTGAGTGATGCTTCTTATCCATTGCATGATGATATTACTGTTCGTATAAAACCAAATAAAGCAATACCGGAAGAATGGAATAATAAATTGCTGATACAAAGAAGCAGCCACGGCAGCAGTATTAAAAAGGCTGTTTTGGAAAATGGTTTTCTTACTGCAAAGTTTGGTGACCTCGGAACGTTCCGTGCTTATGTTGACATAGCTACACCACAAATAAATGAATTAGGTAAAGGAGATACTATTAACCTGAGTGCAGCCAGCAGGATGCTCTTTACCCCGACTGATAATTTTGGAATCAGAAAATTCAGGGCAGAGTTAGACGGTCAATGGATTCGTTTTACCAATGATAAAAGTCGTAACTGGATTTATCAATTTGATGAACGTTGTCCCTATGGTGTGCATGAGTTGAAGATAGCCGTAGAAGATATTGTGAGAAATAGCACCACTAAAATATGGTGGTTCAAACGTTATCCGTATATACCGCCGCCACCTAAAAAGAAAGCGGTGAAAAAAAGTAGCAGCACAAAAAAGAAAATTGCTACAGTAAAAAAGCCGGCTAAGAAGAGTAAGAAGTAATTTCAAGTTATTATTAACTAAAATCCCCTTTAGGGGTTTGGGGTATTATGGTTATATTAAAAGAAGGAGATAAAGCTCCTGCATTTACCGGTGAAAACCAGAACGGGAAGAAAATTTCTTTAGCTGATTATAAAGGGAAGAAAGTTGTTTTGTATTTCTACCCGGAAGATGATACACCTACTTGCACCATACAAGCCTGTAACCTTCGGGATAATTATGGATTACTAAAGAAGAGCGGATTTGAAGTAATTGGTGTTAGTCCGGATGAAGCCAAAAAACATAAGAAGTTTGAAGCAAAATTTGATTTACCCTTTACATTGATTGCAGATACATCGCACAAGATTTTAGAAAAATATGGAGTGTGGGATAAAAAACAACTATTTGGTAACCATTATATGGGTGTGTTGCGTACCACTTTTGTTATTGATGAAAAAGGTATTATCCGTAAAATTTTTATTCGCCCCAAGAATAAAGCACATGCGGAAGAAATAATGGCTGCTTTTAAATAATAGCAACACATATTTGTACGAAGCCTTCTCTTGGGTTAATATATCAGGAGTAAAGGCAACCTGCCCGCTTTTAGAAACGATTATCTCTTTTTAAATAAGGAGTATAATCATGAAAAGAATAGTTACACTGGCAGGGTTTCTTTTTTCACTTCATTTATCAGCCCAGGAGGGTAATACATCAAAAAATCCGGTGGAGATTTTTGGTTCTGAAAAGGCGATCAATGCCAATACAACTGAACTTACAGGTAAAGGGAAGATGGATTTTAAAATCACCCATAATTTTGATGATGTAGGTGGCAGCCGTGGCGGTATCCGTAATTTTTTCGGACTGGATAATACAACCGATGTACGTATTGCATTTATTGTTGGCGTTGGTAAGAAGCTGGATGTATTTGCTTCCCGGGCAAAAGCGGCAGGCAATATTTCACGCCTGTTAGAAACGGGCTTCAAATACAGGTTCATTCAGCAAACAGAAGATAACAGTGTTCCTTTGTCATTGGCATTATTTGTCAATAATACTATTTCTACAATGCCGGAATCTGATTTTCCTACAGACGAAAATTATTTCCTTGATTTTTCGGATCGTACCAGCCAGGTTTTCCAATTAATAGCAGCAAAAAAAATAGGTAAAGTAAGTGTTCAATTAAACCCCACATTTCTGAATCAGGTCCATGTAGTACCGAATGATGATAAAACATTGTTTGCATTAGGTGGTGCTTTACGTATTCCATTAAGCTCCCGTTTTAATCTCTTGGTGGATTATTTCCATTCATTCCGTAGTAAATCAAGTAAATCTTTTTTCAATACTTCACAAGGGCTTAAGTTTTATGATCCGTTAGGCATCGGGCTTGAAATCCTCACCGGAAGACATGTGTTTCATTTGAATTTTACCAATGCGAGAGAAATATTAGAGAACAGGGTTCTTCCAAAAACAATCAGCAGCTGGGGGAAGGGAGAATTCCGTTGGGGTTTCAACCTTTCAAGAAAATTTAGTTTGTGGAAAGAAAAACCAAAGAAATAAAAAAGATGGTTGTCTGCTAAAAAAGGCTTTCGTTGCAACGAAAGCCTTTTTTTTGAAGTCATTGAAACATGAAAGTGCAGATAAAAGAAAACTCATGGGTGGCAAAGCTGGCAGCAAAAAAAATGAAGGCAGATAAAGTAGCGATTGTTTTTGGCAACACGATACACCTGCATAATACCAGTCGTACGGAATTTTTAAATAACAGTGATTGGGTTTGCCATGAATTAAAACATGTACAGCAGTATCAGCAAAACGGATTTGTCGGTTTTATTGGTAAATATCTTTTTGACTGGATGAAGAACGGCTACCACAATAATCGGTTTGAAATAGAAGCAAGAAAAAGTGAGAAAGATGTTTCGCTAATAAAAAAGACCCGGTTTATTTAAATTACCCACTCCACTTCTCCAAACTCAAACTCTTCTTCTATTGAATGAAAAACAATCAATCGTCCTCCTGGAGTTACACCTTTTATTACTGCTTCGAATACCCGGTTATCTTTTTTCAGGTTTACAGTCGAGTTTATTTTATACAAATGGGTAAGATATTGGGCATAGATTTTTTCAAAACCTACGGTTATTAACTCCGAGAATTTTTGATTCAACCCATCACAGATTTCTTTTGCCAGGTTAACGGTATCAAAGCTTTTTCCGGTGATTTGTTTTAAAGAAACAGGGTTAGGGAGATAAATAGGAAAAGCAGTTTGGTTAATATTAATGCCTATACCGATAATAGACCATTCCCAGCTGCTATCCCCTGTCTCAGAACTTCTTATCACTGACTCAATCAGTATTCCCCCTGCCTTTCTGTCCTGCCAGTATAAGTCATTGGGCCATTTTATTTTTACTTCTTCTCCTGCATATTTTGTAAAAAAACCATGTACGGCTACTGCTGCACAAACACTTAATTGAAACTGCTGTGTAAGCTGTAAGGACAGCGGTTTTACCACTAAACTGAGTATTATATTGGAGTCCTTTTCCGAAGTCCATATTTTGCCCCGCTGACCTTTCCCCGTCACCTGTTCATGGGCAAATATGGCTGTTCCATGTTGCACCAAACCCTGCCTGTCCGGCAGACGGCCTTCATGTAAAAGAGTACGGGCATAGTTGTTGGTACTGTCAACTGATTGCAGTTCAATAAATGGCGAACCAAGAGGATTGTGGAAAGGGGGTTGTGGCAATTAATTGCTATTTTTGACAAAGTAAACTAGTTTCTGGTTGCTGATTGTTCTTAACAGGATTTTAAAAAGAAAAATATCTTTTTCGTCCATAACCAATTAGCCTCACAGTACTTAATATTATCAATAAAATAACTTCATTTTTGGAACAATTGGCATTACTGACCAACCGCAAAAAGAATATTGCAACCCGGTTAACGAAGAACTCGAAAATCATCAAAACTATTATTGCAGCTATCCAGGAGAAAAAAGGGGAGAATATTATTTCACTCGATCTTCGTAAAATAAATGAGGCTGTATCTGATTTTTTTATCATTTGTGAAGCAACCAATCAGCCGCAGATAAAAGCTATAGCAGATAATATAGAATATCGTGTAAATGAAAACTGTGATGAACATCCCTACCGTCATGAGGGACTACAAACATTACAGTGGGTACTGATTGATTATGTAAATGTGGTGGTGCATGTGATGCTGACAGAAACCCGTAAGTTTTATAAACTGGAAGAAATGTGGAGTGATGCAGCAGCAGCCGATCATACAGAGTAATGTTAAATATTTTCAAGAAAAGAACATTTTGCCTCAATAATTATTAATTAGCAGGAGCACAGAGAGAAATAAACTATATGTCAAAAGAACCGAATAATAAGCCCGATAATAAAATACCCCGCTTTGGTAACAGACCTTCAGGTGGCGGAGATGAACCCGGCCAGCCAAAGAAAGGCCCACGATTCAGTATTTACTGGATTTATGCTATCATATTTGCAGTGCTGATAGGTTTTCAATTGTTCGGACCATTTTCTCCAAACATGAAGGAGATCAATCAGGATAAATTTATAGCTGTACTTAAACAGGGTGATGTAAGTAAATACACCGTTGTAAGTAACCGTAGTGTAGTAAGGATAACACTCAAGCCGGAAAGTATGCCCAAATACGAGGCAGAACTGAAAAAAACTGGCAAAATGAGTAAGGATGGCCCGCACATGTATTTTAAAATTGTATCAGGGGATTCTTTCCAGGATGATATGCGGAAATTTTATTCTGAAAATCCAACCGTAACAAATGTAGGATTGGCCGGAACTGAAAAGGACTTTTTCGGCGGAGCTTTACAATTCTTATTACCGATTTTATTATTTGTAGGTATCTGGATATTGTTGATGCGCAAAATGAGTGGCGGTGCAGGTGGCGGCGGTGGCCCCGGTGGTATTTTTAATATTGGTAAATCAAAAGCGACCCTTTTTGATAAGGGTACTAAGGTGAATATCACTTTTGCCGATGTAGCTGGGTTGGATGAAGCAAAAGTGGAAGTGATGGAGATTGTTGACTTTTTAAAGAATCCAAAGAAATATACCAACCTTGGCGGTAAAATTCCAAAAGGAGCTTTGCTTATTGGCCCTCCAGGTACCGGTAAAACATTATTAGCAAAAGCTGTAGCCGGTGAAGCACAGGTTCCTTTCTTTAGTTTAAGTGGATCTGACTTTGTGGAAATGTTTGTAGGTGTTGGTGCAAGCCGCGTAAGAGATTTATTTAAACAGGCAAGAGAAAAAGCTCCCTGTATCATATTCATTGATGAGATCGATGCCATTGGCCGTGCTAGAGGAAAGAATGCCATGATGAGTAATGATGAAAGAGAAAGTACGTTGAACCAATTGCTGGTAGAGATGGATGGTTTCGGAACGGATGTCGGCATTATTGTATTGGCCGCTACCAACCGTCCGGATGTATTGGATACAGCATTATTACGTCCCGGTCGTTTCGACCGGCAAATAACTATAGACAAGCCGGATCTTGTTGGTCGGGAAGCCATTTTTAAAGTGCATCTTGGTCCCATCAAAATTTCTAAAAAATTAGACATTCATAAACTGGCAGAACAAACGCCTGGTTTTGCCGGTGCTGATATTGCCAATGTATGTAACGAAGCTGCCTTGATTGCCGCAAGAAAAAATAAAGAGGCAGTAGATATGCAGGATTTCCAGGATGCGGTAGACAGGGTGATTGGAGGTTTGGAAAAGAAAAACAAAATCATTTCACCAGAAGAGAAAAAAATTATTGCATACCATGAAGCAGGTCATGCTGTCTGTGGCTGGTATCTTGAGCATGCCTACCCTTTACTGAAAGTAACGATTGTACCAAGAGGCACAGCTGCATTGGGCTATGCTCAATACACTCCGAAAGAGCAATACTTGTATAATACGGATCAGCTGAATGATCAAATTTGTATGACATTAGGCGGAAGGGCCAGCGAAGATATTTTCTTTGGCAAGATTTCTACCGGTGCACAAAATGATTTGCAACAGATAACAAGAATTGCCTATGCAATGGTTACTACTTATGGTATGAATGATAAAGTGGGTAACGTAAGTTTTTACGATCCGCAACAGGAAACAACGTTTACCAAGCCATATTCAGAAGAAACTTCAAAAATTATTGATCAGGAAGTACGTAAGCTGATTGACGAGGCTTATATAAAAACAAAAAAACTACTTACAGAAAAAAGAGCAGAAGTAGAAAAACTGGCTGATGAATTACTTTTAAAAGAAGTGTTATTCCAGAGTGATGTGGAAGCATTGATAGGTAAACGTCCGTATGAGGAAAAGAAAACACTGGCAGTGCCTGAAGAAGAGAAAGAAGAAGTAAAGCCAGCAGAAATCGGTGAAATCTCTGCAGGCGTACCACCTTATGATAGCGATGTGACTAATAAATCACTTCCATGAGTACTACTTCATCCAAAGAAAATATCTTAAAAAAAATCCGCAAGGCGTTGAGTCAATCAACGCCTTTGCCATTCCCGCAAAGTGAAGGGGGCAACTCAGTATTTCAGCCATTACAACAGGAGGCGGAAGTAGAATTTGCCGAACAGTTTACCAAGTTGCAGGGGAAGTTTATTTATTGCATCAACCGACAGGAATTAGCTTTTCAATTAAGTAGCCTGATTAAAAAACAGGATTGGAATAAAGTCTATTGTGTTGAAGACAAATTGATTGAACCGGTTGCTTCTCAATTGGATGATCGGTTAGTAAAAACCGACTTAGCCAATTGCGATGTATCCATTACCGGTTGCGAATATTTGGTGGCCAGAACCGGGAGTATTGTGATGAGTTCAGCTCAAACAAGCGGCCGCACCACCAGTGTGTATGCCCCTGTTCATATTTGTATTGCGTATACCAATCAATTGGTTTATGATCTGAAAGATGCACTACAGGCAGCAAAAGATAAGTATAGCAGCAATATTCCCTCTTTGATAACTTTTGCCACTGGCCCCAGTCGTACAGCTGATATTGAAAAAACATTGGTGGTGGGAGTGCATGGCCCGAAAGAAGTTTATCTGTTTCTGGTAGAAGCCTGAATTTAAAAAGGGAACAGTTTTAAAAGAATATCCTGATTCATCTCCTTTTCTCTTTTGAACTCTTAGCCTATCTTTATGGCATGACAAATCCCGGTGTTTATCAGTTGTTTGTGTATGGCTCACTTCGCAGTGGTTTTCACAGCCCCGTGTATGAATATATCAGCCGTTTTTTCACTTTTGTTGGCAAGGCAAAAGTGAAAGGAAAATTATTTGACCTGGGAGAATATCCTGCCGCTATCCCTGCTGATGAAGATGTTTTTATAACAGGCGAATTATATTTAGTGAAAAATCAACAGGAATTTTCATGGGCTATCGGTCAACTTGATGATTACGAAGGACTGGATGTCGAAGAAGGTGAAACTTCATTATATGAAAGAAAGGTTACAGAAGTGCACATTAATGACAAGATAACTCATTCCTGGGTATATTGGTATACTGGCGATATAAGTGGCAAACCACTAATTACTTCCGGGGATATGCTTGAATATTTTAAAAATAAGAAATAACTGAGTAATTATTTGTGGGGAATTCAGGTTGGCTGAGATCAAAAAATATATACAAATGAAATTGTTATTCTCCTTTTGTCTTATTATGTTTATGACATTTTTCTTACAGTCTTGTGAGTTTAACTGCTCTGTTGGTAAAAAAGATGAAGAAATCAAGGGGGCTGCTGTTGTTAAAGAGGGTGCCCGGATTTATAATAATATCGAATTAAATTCTCCCGGAATAAAAATTAGTAAAGCGTATCTTCTTACTGCCGATGGCAAAAGAGTTCCTGATGATAATTTTGTTGACTTCAAGAGTCCGGTAAAAATGCAGCTGAAAATTGATGAAGGCTGGGTGGAAAAAGATGGCAAGGTATTGTTGGGTGCTTCAGAAAAAATTATAGCAGAAGATGGAACAGTGGTATTGGAAGAAGACGATCTTTTTGAAAAATATACAGATGGCGTATCTGCTGAAGATGCAAAATCCATTTATTTATCTGCTGCACTCAAATTAAAAGAAGGAGCCATCCCAACATCTTTTAAAGTATCATTCAAGGTATGGGATAAAAATGGTAATGGATACATAGAAGGCAGTTACAAATTGTTTTCAAAATAATTCAATACTCAGCGGTCTCTCATTAAATTAACCTGTGGCTAATAAAATTTATTTTCTTTCAGATTTCCATCTCGGCGCACCCGATTATGCCAGCAGCCTGAAACGGGAAAAGATACTTGTTCAGTTTCTGGATGAAATAAAACATGATGCCGCTGAAATTTTCCTGGTGGGTGATATGTTTGATTTTTGGTATGAATACCGGCAGGTGGTTCCCAAAGGCTATACAAGATTATTAGGTAAGCTGGCAGAGTTATCTGATGCAGGTATCCCGATGCATTTTTTTGTGGGCAATCATGATATGTGGATGCGGGATTATTTTCAAAAGGAATTAAACATACCAGTTTATTTTAAACCGCAGGAATTTGAACGCAACGGAAAGAAATTTTTGATTGGACATGGGGATGGGTTAGGCCCCGGTGATCATGGTTATAAACGATTGAAAAAAATATTTCGTAACCCGGTTTGCAAGTGGCTGTTTGGTGTGTTTCCACCGGCTTTGGGCATGGGATTAGCCAACTATCTCAGCCGCCGTAGCCGGGCCCAAACAGGTTCAACAGAGAAAATTTTTCTTGGCGAAGACAAAGAATGGCTCATTATTTACAGTAAAGAAGTATTGGCAAAAGAAAAAGTGGATTTTTTTGTGTTTGGGCATAGACACTTACCAATTGATTATCGTCTGAATGAAGGTAGCCGCTACATAAACCTGGGTGACTGGATACAATATTTTACCTATGCTGTTTTTGATGGCGACAAAATGGAGTTGAAATCATATAAAGGAAACGATGATAAAATCATCCGCAACTAAATGAATAAACTGGTGGTAATAATTTTCTTTTTCTTTTGTGTCGCAAAAACAGCCGCACAGAGTGATACAGCATTCACCCTTATTAAAACCATCAGCGGAGATATAGTTGACTTCACCGTAGATAACCTGGATAATATTTATATACTCAACAGCCGCAACCAGGTAAAGAAATTAAATGCCAATGGCGATTCAGTAGCCATTTATAACGATGTAAAAAAATTCGGACAGGCTACTTTGATTGATGTTTCTAATCCATTGAAGTTGTTACTATATTATAAAGACTTTGCAACAGTGGTTGTATTAGACCGGTTTTTAAATGCTGTTAACGTTATTGATCTTCGGAAACAAAATATTTTCCAGGTAAAAGCAATCGGCCAATCCTATGATAATAAAATCTGGATATATGATGAACTGGAAGGCAAACTGAAAAAAATTGATGAAGATGGAAAGCTGTTACAGGAAACGCCGGACTTTCGTTTGCTGTTAGGTCAGGCACCATCACCCACAAAAATATTTGACGAGAATAAATATGTATATCTCTACGATTCGCTGAAAGGGGTGTATGTGTTTGATTATTTCGGTGCGTTGAAGAATAGCATTATGATTGACCACTGGCATAACTTTAAAGTGGCCGGAAAATATATTTTCGGTTCCCGTGCAGGCACATTATATCGATATGAAATCAGCAGCTTCCGGCTTGATGACTGGATAATGCCGGAACAAATTGTCAAAAGCAAAGCATTTAACTTTAGTGCTACCCGTCTTTATGCGTTGATGAAAAACAGCAAAGATGACAATAACACTATCAGCGTCTATTCCATCCGTTGATAGTTTCTAGTAATTAGACCTGGTGTTAATCATTCAAATCAATGTCATCAGCGGTCTGTATTTTTGTGGCTCAAACATTTCACTTCCATGAATGATTTTCTTGAACAGGTATGGTTAGATAACCCGGTAAAGCATTACCTGGTGGTGTCAGGGGTAATCCTGTTTGTCATTATCCTGAAACGTTTTATTTCCCGGTATCTCGCCGGTTTGATGTTTAAAGTGGTCAATAAGATTTGGAAAGACGTAGATAAAAAATCATTTACTAATTTATTAATACAGCCACTTGGCTTTTTTCTGCTGATACTTATTTCAATTATCGCTCTCCATAAACTGAATTTTCCCGCAGTCCTCAATATTGATATTTACAGTTACACAGTAAAAGAACTAATACATTCACTTGCAACCCTTGTTTTGGTATTATCTTTTATCTGGCTGTTGCTGCGTATTATTGATTTTATTGCGACTATTCTGGAAAAGAAAGCCAACCTGACAGCTGACCAGACCGATAATCAGCTCATTGTTTTCTTCCGTGATTTTTTTAAGGTAATCATTGCTATCATCGGCCTGATGATGGTGCTGAACTATGCATTTGGATTGAACGTAGGAAGCATGATTACCGGTCTGAGCATTGTGGGTGCCGGTATAGCACTGGCCTTGCGGGAGAGCCTGGAAAATCTGATTGCATCTTTTATCATCTTCTTTGATAAGCCATTTTCTACCGGCGATTTGGTAAAAGTGAATAACATAACCGGGACCGTTGAAAGAATTGGTCTTAGAAGTACCAGAATAAGATCAGATCAGAAAACCTATGTAAGTGTGCCGAATAAACAGATGGTGGATAGTGTATTGGATAATTTATCATTACGTACACAACGCAAAGGAGAATTAAAACTGGAGATTGGATTAAGCACCCCTGCGGCTGATATTGAAACCCTGATAACCGGGATTAAAAATATACTACGAAAAAAAGAAGTAGAAGAATTTCATGCCCTGCTAAGTGATATTACCGGGCAGGCTTTTGTTATCAATGCAGATTACTTCACCGCACCTTTTACAATTGAGGAGTACAATGCATTGAAACAGGAAATAAATCTGCAGATTTTAAAACTGATGGAGAGCCTGAAGATTGAAATTGCAGGAGCTAATACTGATGTTCGTATTATCGGACAGGAGAAATAATATTACTTGCTGGCAGAATTAATTATTTCCCCCAACTCTTTATCAAACATTCCATACTTACCGTACTCCACCACACGGCCCAATTCTTTACCATTTTTCAAAACGATAATGGTAGGTACATTTTTTACATTTAATGCTTCGGCCAGATGGCTCAGCGTTTTTTTATTCCGGTCAACACCAATCAGCGTAACACGGTCTTTAGAAAAACCGGATGCATCCAGCAAAGAATAAAATTTAGGAATGATATTATGAGAGTCTTCGCACCAGGTACCCATGAAAGTGAGTAGTTGAATAGAATCAGCATTCTTTTTCAATGCCTCAATAGCAACAGCATTAGGCGTATAACCTTTCAGGTTTTCTGCATACCATTTAAATGAAGAATCATTTTGTATAACTTCTCTTGATATAATACCCTTGAAAGTTTTTTCACCCGGTGCTCCTTCTTTTAATACCTCAAACTGGTTTTGTGCAAAAGCAAAGCTGCTGGCGAAAAAGGTAATAGCGATAGTAAGTATATTTCTGATTTTCATAATGTCAGATTCTGATAAATTAAATGTGTGGTAAAAGTAAAAGGCCGCAGCTGAAAGATGAAGGAAGATGTGTTAAAGTTGCAATCAGTCGACGGTCAATGGTCGACAGTCTACAGAAGGTCGTTTAAAGTTTAATATTTGTTTGGTATCCCTGAAATCTTTAAGGCAATTAAAATTTTATGAAAACTACTGTGGACTATGGTCTGTCGTCCGTCGACCGTCACAGATTCGACTTCAACTCCAGCAAAAATCCTTTAATTTTTTCCAGTGATTGTATCATCACAAATTTTTCATCGGCTTTCTTATTTTTCTTAAGAAAGTCTTTGGCGCCTTCAATGGTGAATTTGCGGCGGCGGAGCAGGTCGTATATCAGTACGAGATTTTTTACATCAATTGGGCGGAAGAAACGGTCACCTTTTCTGTTTTTGCGGGGTTGCAAAATATCAAACTCTGTTTCCCAATAACGAATCAATGATTGGTTCTCCCTAAACATAACGGCCACTTCACCGATAGAATAATATTGTTTTTGAAACAGAACATCATCTTCCGGTATCTGTATCAGGTCGGCATTGATACCAATATCTTTTAAGGAACGGCGGCCACGGGTTGATGCCGGTTTATCTTTTGTAATGGTCACTTTTAGTTCAGCAACAGGCACAACGATGACAGGCTCATTTACAACAACAGTTTCTTTTTCTTCCACAATTGCAGGTGCAACAGCAACTGTATTGTTTGCTTCTTCAGCAGCAGCAAAATCGAATGTTATTTGTGATAGTGATTTTCCCATGCAGTGTAAAGGTACGATGCCTTTATACTTTAAATACAGTTACAAACTAGTGTGGAAAAAAACAAGTTAAGAGAAAGAAACATTAGAATTGAAGACTACAACTCGCAGCTCAAAACTCATAACTCGACACTTTTCTTAATCAAAACTCTGGTTACTCGCTGCCGCTTTTTTCAATAGCATATCAAACTGTTCCGGCGAAAGGTCATTAAAGAAGAAGTAGATGGGATTTATTTTTTCGCCGTTCTTATGTACTTCATAGTGGCAGTGTGGTCCGGTACTTTTTCCGGTGCTGCCTACCCAGCCTATCACTTCACCTCTTTTTACCGCCTGGCCGTTTCTTGATTTTACTCTTACCATATGGCCGTACAAGGTTTCATAGCCATAACTATGATTAATGATGACATGGTTACCATAGCCATTTCCCGAATTACCAGAAGTCATCACTGTGCCATCAGCGGTGGCATATATCGGTGTGCCCTGCGGTGCCGAAAAGTCAAGCCCGGCGTGGAATTTAGTGGTTTTATACACTGGGTCTATCCGGTAGCCATAGCCAGAAGCCACCCGGTTCAGGTCTTTATTATTGATGGGTTGTATAGCAGGGGTATGAGCAAGCAGTTGTTCTTTATTCTTCACCAGTTCATCCACTTCGTCATACGAACTTTTTTGAACAGCAATTCTACTGGTCAGGTTGTTTAGCGTAGCCATAATGGCCGAAACAAGCTGGTTATCTTTTATACTTAGTATGGTAGCTATTTCCTTTTTGATTTCCAGTTCCTTCGCCCTTGCACTGTCAGGTATAGGGCTGGCTTCAAAAATGGCCCGGTACACATCATTGTCCCTTTTCTCCAGTTCCTTCATTTGTTGCTGAATAGATTGTAGCTGCTTGCTCAAATCCGAGTAATTGTCTTTCAGGTTTTCATTTTGCTGTTGCAGAATTTTCTCTTTCGGCGAACCGATAAACTGGAATGCCACATAAGAAATAAGACCGGCCGTTACCAATGCAGCAGCCACAAAGCCAAAGATGCGCAGCAGTTTTACCCGCAGCGGCACTTCCAGTTTTTCGTAGCGAAGTGTATTGGTATTGTAGTAATACTTGATCTTTTTCATGCAATTGCCGTTAACCAGTCTTCGGCGGGTACAAATGCGGGTTGAATAATTTACCTTTGCCCCGCTTTTGGGGGCTAACAAATATAGGCTCTTAAACTGCAAAAATCAACCCAATCACAGCAGCTATTATGATGACCAGCGCAGATATACGACAGGCTTTCATGGACTTTTTCCGTTCCAAAGGGCATGAAATTGTTCTTTCAGCACCAATTGTGGTGAAAAATGACCCGACCCTGATGTTCACCAATGCGGGAATGAACCAGTTCAAAGACTATTTTCTGGGTAATAAAAAAGCCGCCAATACAAGGGTGGCTGATACACAAAAATGCCTGCGGGTTAGCGGCAAGCATAACGATCTGGAAGAAGTAGGAGTGGATACCTATCACCACACCATGTTTGAAATGCTGGGCAACTGGAGTTTTGGCGATTACTTTAAAAAAGAAGCCATTCAATATAGCTGGGAATTATTGACCGAAGTTTACAAACTAGATAAAAACAAGTTATACGTTACCATTTTTGAAGGGGATGAAAAAGAAGGGTTACCAAAAGATGAAGAAGCCTACAACGAATGGAAGAAGTATGTAGCGGAAGACAGGATTTTATTGGGCAACAAAAAAGATAATTTCTGGGAGATGGGCGACACTGGTCCCTGTGGTCCCTGTACTGAAATACATTTTGATACCCGCCCCGAAGCGAATAATGATGCACATTCCTTAGTGAACAATGACGATACAGGAATGGTGATGGAAATATGGAACAATGTATTTATCCAGTTCAATAGAAAAAAAGACGGCAGCCTGGAACCATTGCCAGCGAAACATGTGGACACAGGAATGGGATTGGAAAGATTGGTAAGAGTGATACAGGGAAAACAATCGAATTACGATACAGATATTTTTACCGGAACGATTAATGAAATAAAGAGAATTACTAGTCAAAGTGATTTAGTTTTTCTGCAATCCACAAGCAAACAAAGTACTGCAGTTCGAGTTATAGCAGACCATATAAGAGCAATATCATTCACAATTGCGGATGGACAACTACCTTCTAATACTGGCGCAGGATATGTTATAAGAAGAATTCTTCGAAGGGCTGTTCGATATTATTATACTAGCCTTGATTACAAGCAACCCCTTTTATTTCAATTAGTTCCTTTGTTAGCAAAGCAATTTGCGAATGTTTTTCCAGAATTGGAAAAGCAACTTGAGTTTGTCTCAAAAGTTGTGAAAGAAGAAGAAGAAAGTTTTTTAAGAACTTTAGAAAACGGATTGAAAAAAATTGGAACTATAATCGATACTCTATTTACTGAAAGTAGTAAGCAAAAAAATATAAAAGGGGGAGATGCATTTGAATTGTTTGATACGTTTGGGTTTCCATTGGATTTAACTAAACTTATTGCATTAGAAAATGGCATGGGAGTAGATGTAATCGGTTTTGAGAAATGTTTACAACAACAAAAAAACCGTTCCCGTTCCGCAGGAACAATTGATGCAGGCGACTGGATTATTTTAAAAGAAGGTTCTAATAAATTTGTCGGCTATGATTCATTAGAAGCAAAAGCATCTGTTTTAAAATACAGAAAAGTAAAAGCAAAAGGTAAAGAAGCATATCAATTGGTATTAGACACTACACCTTTCTATGCAGAAAGCGGCGGACAAGTAGGCGACCGTGGTGTATTGACTATTGACAATTCACCATTCGCCGTAATTGATACTAAAAAAGACAACGACCTTATCATACATTTTACCGAATCAATTCCAGCTGATTTATCCGGCGAAGTAATTGCCAAAGTAGATGCTTCAAAAAGAAATAATACTGAACTGCATCACTCGGCTACCCACTTGTTGCATGCTGCCTTACGAAAGGTGTTGGGTAATCATGTGGCACAAAAAGGTTCTTTAGTAAATGAAGAAAATCTTCGTTTCGACTTCTCCCATTTTGCCAAAGTAACAGATGAAGAAATGGCAAAAGTAGAAGCTATCGTCAATGAAAAGATAAGAGAGAACGTACCGGTGGTGATTAAAGAAATGAAAAAAGATGAAGCAGTAGCCTTAGGCGCAATGGCTTTATTCGGAGAAAAATATGGCGAAGTGGTAAGAGTGGTTATCATGGACCCTAACTATTCAGTGGAGTTATGCGGTGGTACTCATGTTGGTGCTACCGGCGAATTAGGTTTGTTCAAACTCACCAGCGAATCTGCTGTAGCTGCAGGTGTACGAAGAGTAGAAGCGGTGTGTGGTAAACAGGCAGAAGATTATGTAAATGAACAATTCGGTTTACTCAGTGGATTGAAAGAAGCACTGAAGAACCCAAAGGATATTCAAAAAGCTATTGAAAATTTACAAGCTGAAAATGCTGAACTGAAAAAGCATGTGGATAGCATGGAAGCAAGACAATTAGTGGGAATAAGAAATGAATTGCTGCAAAAAGATGAAATCATCAACGGCGTAAATTTCATCGGCGATATTGTAGAAGTAAGCAATCCTGATGCGTTGAAGAAACTTTGTTTCGATTTAAAGAATCATCTCCGTGACCATGTGGCGGTGCTATGTGTCAATATTGGTGGTAAACCATTTGTGGCTGTTGGTATTTCTGAAACCGTAACGGTAGCTAAAAACCTGGATGCCGGAAAAATTATAAAAGAAGTTATTGCGCCATTAATAAAAGGCGGCGGCGGTGGACAAAAAACATTAGCGACTGCTGGGGGACAAGATGCAGCTAATTTGAAGCAGGTAATTGAAGCAGTGAGAAAGTTGTTGCAATAATCAGGGACGAAACTTGATTTCATCGTCATCAAAAGCATCTCTTTTTTTGGGAGCCATTTTTTTGTTTTCCCGGAAAACCCTGAGGGCAAAAAAGATGACTACAGTGCAAAAAGCAATAAATATTCCTGATACAATATAGGCCATAAGGGAAGTTCTGGTTTTTATACTATCCCAAAAGTCTGCTTTTAAAATCCTTAAACAATACCACTTTCCGGTTAGTAAAAATACTGCCAATTCTTCTGTATGAATGTCATTTTAGAAACCAACCGGCTGCTGCTCCGCACATTTACACTGGAAGATGCACAACTTATTTATGAGCTCAACCTAGATCCGGAAATAACCCGCTATACCGGCGACCCGGTTAAAGATATTAATCATGCAAAAGAAGTATTGGAACAGGTTATTCTGCCTCAATATGCTTTATATAATCATGGCCGCTGGGCTGTGCATATAAAAGAAAACTTGGAATTTATTGGTTGGTGCGGCCTGAAAAACCGGCCGGAAAGAAATGAAATTGATTTGGGTTACAGGTTTCTGAAAACTGCCTGGGGCAAGGGGTACGCCTCAGAAGCAGCTTTTGCCTGTATTAAATATGGGTTTCAGAAACTCAATCTTCAGCGTATTATTGGCAGGGCTATGCCGGATAATATCGGCTCATTGAGGGTTTTGGAGAAATGCGGAATGGCTTATATCGGGGATGAAATTGTGGACGACCATCCGGCCAAAACCTACGAAATACTGAATCCTTCTATCTGCTAACCCTTCGGTAAACTCAGGATGACATCACCGTTCAAACAATCTAAAGCTTTTAACATTTCCGAAACATTTCGTATTTCAGAAAATGTCATTATATTTGGTCTACGAAATTCAACGTAGATAAATTATAAACAAAACAATTATGAAAAAGACATGGGTAAAATTTTCCGCTTTAGTCTTTGCGGTTGCTTTACTGGTTCCGGCTTCTTTGCTGGCGCAGAAAGAGGAAAAAGAAAAAGATAAAGTGAAAGAGAAAAAAGATGTGCGGCAGATTATCATTACTGCCAAAGGGGATAAAGATGAAAAGATAGTAGTGGAAGTAGTAGGTGATAAAATAACGGTGAATGGCAAACCGCTGGAAGAGTTAAAGGATAAAAACGGCGACATTAACGTAAGGCTGAATAAGCTGAAGGATATAGAATCTCTTACTATTGCCCGCAGCCCCAAAGGCAGTGTATGGAATATGAGCGGTGATAATAATTTCCAGATGTTTAGTGATGATGCTAATCATGCCATGTTGGGTGTTACCACAGAAAAAATAGAAACAGGTGTAAGGATACAGGATATAACAAAAGAAAGTGGTGCAGAGAAAGCCGGTTTGAAAGAAGGCGATGTAATTACAAAGATTGATGATAAGAAAATTACAGACCCTGATGACCTTTCAAAAACTATCCGTGAGCATAAGCCTGGTGATAAAGTAAGTGTTACTTATCTGAGAGATAAGAAAGAGCAAAAAGTGACAGCAGAGCTTGGCAAATGGAAGGGTATGACACTATTTGGAAATACTACTCCTGGTTTTGATATGGGGGATATGAATTTTGATAGAATAATGCCCAGAACATTAACAGCTCCCCGTGCATTAACACCGTATTATGGTCAAAACTGGAGCTGGTCAGGTGGTAGTCCTAAGTTGGGTTTGTCTGTTCAGGATACAGATGATGGTAAAGGCGTGAAAGTAATTGAGGTGGATGATGAGAGCAATGCTGCAAAAGCAGGTGTAAAAGAAGATGATGTGATAACCGAAGTGGATGGCAAAGCTGTTAACAGCACCGATGATATGGTAAAAATGATTAAGGAAAGCAAAGAGAAAGTCTCTGTAATGATAAAATTACAGCGTAGCGGCAAAACACAGAATATCGAAGTAAAAATGCCAAAGAAGATAAAAACAGCAGACCTCTGATTTTAAATAGTTTTTCTTGTGTGTAGTAAATAATTGCCCCTGTAAAAACAGGGGCAATTGCTTTTAACGTAATCAACAATAACTACTGCCACAAATGGGCTATTTTTGCCGCTTTATAAACTATGGCTGATTATTCTGCATACGAAATAGTGGTTGGGCTGGAAGTACATGCACAATTACTTACAAAAAGTAAATTATTTTGTGGCGACAGTATCGCTTTTGGTGCTGAACCCAATACTCATGTTAGTCCCATCACATTGGGTCATCCCGGTACATTACCAAAGATGAATAAGAAGGCTATTGAATTCGCTATTAAGATGGGATTAGCCTGTCATTGCGAGATTGAACAGCAAAATTATTTTGCCCGTAAAAATTATTTCTATCCCGATTTGCCAAAAGGCTACCAGGTTTCTCAACATACCACACCTATTTGTAAAAACGGTACGGTAAAAATTATGATTGGTAACGAAGTAAAATCAATCAGGCTGAACAGGATACACCTGGAAGAAGATGCCGGCAAAAGTTTACATGATGTGGACGAAGCCAATACTTGCATTGATTATAACCGTGCCGGTACACCATTAATTGAAATAGTAAGCGAACCTGATTTGCGAGGCGGTGATGAAGCCTTTGCTTATATCTCCGAAATAAGAAAACTGGTCCGCTATTTAGAAATATGTGATGGCAATATGGAAGAAGGTAGTCTTCGCTGCGATGCTAATATTTCTGTTCGTAAAAAAGGCGATACCAAATTAGGTACCCGTTGCGAAGTAAAAAACCTGAACTCTATCCGCAATGTAAAAAGGGCCATTGAAACAGAAGCAAAACGGTTAATTGATATGGTAGAGAAAGGAGAGACCATCATTCAGCAAACACGAAGCTTTGATGCTAATAACGGAACTACGTTTGCCATCCGTGATAAAGAAGATGCGGATGATTACCGCTATTTTGCTGAGCCTGACCTTACACCTTTTCATTTACAAGATGAGTTTATTGAACGGATTCGTAAAAGCATTCCTGCATTGCCAGAGGAGAGAATAAAGAAATATACTACCGAACTTCAGCTTTCAGGGTATGATGCAACTGTACTTACGGAAGAAAGAAATTTTTCTGATTACTTCGAGAATGTAATTCAACATACCAGTAACAATAAGGCGGCTGCCAACTGGATGTTAGGTCCGGTAAAATCATGGTTGAATGAGAATGGAAAAGAAATAGATGCCTTCCCATTATCAGCCAAACAACTGGCTTCATTGATAGCATTAATAGATTCAGGTAAAGTGAACTTTTCCGTTGCTTCTACAAAAATATTCCCTGAATTGATTAAAAGCCCGGCTAAAACACCGGAGCAAATAGCAACGGAGCAAAACCTTATTCAGCAGTCGGATGTGTCGGCTATCGGACCGTTGATTGATGCCGTATTGGAGAAATTTGCAGACAAGGTAATTGAATATAAAAAAGGTAAGAAAGGTTTGCTTGCATTGTTTGTGGGGGAAGTGATGAAACAATCAAAAGGAAAAGCCGACCCCAAAGTGACGAATGAATTATTATTAGAAAAATTAAAATCATAAAATGAAGAAAGTATTTTTTGTTGTGGCTGTTGTTGTGGCGTTTGCTTCTTGTAATAATAAATCATCGGACAAAAAGTTTCAGGTAAGTGGTACCATAACCAATAATCCTGCAACGATGATTTACCTGGAAGAAATTCCTATGGCAACGATGCAGCGGGTAGTGGTAGATTCGGTTGCTATCGGAAAAGATGGAAAGTATTCATTAAAAGCTGACATTACAGAAGACAGAGTGTATAATATCCGCCTCGACCAGAATGCGTATCCGTTAGCAGCTGTTATTAACGATGCATCAAAAGTTACCATTGATGCCAAGTTTGCCAAAGAGAACAACCAGTTTGCTGAAACCTATGATGTAAAAGGTTCTGCGGCTAGTCAGCAGATGAAAGACTTCATGACATCATTCAATAATAAATTACAGGCTATCTTCTTTACTGATATGAAAACGGATAGCCTGCAAAAAAATGGTGCATCAGACAGTGTACTTATTGCCTTGCAAAATGAAAGAGTAAATTTGGCGAAGGATGTAAAAATTGTATTGGTAGAATCTATTGCCAAATCAACCAATCCTGCATTAACGATGTTTGAGTTGGGCTATTATCAAACCAGTGCAAACAATCCCGGTTATAAACTGGAACCCTTTACCCTTGAAGAAGTAACGGCAATGGTAAATGATGTGGCAACAAAATTTCCGATGCACCAGGGAGTATTAGCAATCAAAAATTCATTGGCAGCACAAATGGTACAGGCACAGGGAAAGGTAGGGCAGCAGGCACCGGAGATTATACTACCCGATGTAAATGGCAAAGAAGTAAAATTGAGTTCGTATAAAGGGAAATATGTACTGGTAGATTTTTGGGCAAGCTGGTGTGGCCCTTGCCGCCAGGAAAATCCCAATGTGGTAGCAGCCTATAATAAATTCAAGGATAAAAATTTTGATATACTGGGCGTTTCACTGGACAGGCCCGGGCAAAAAGATAAATGGCTGGATGCTATAAAAAAGGATAACCTTACCTGGACACATGTAAGCGACCTATTATTCTGGCAGAGTCCTATTGTTCCCTTATATGGCATTGAAGGAATTCCTTATAATGTACTTGTCAACCCAGAAGGAAAGATTATTGCAGAATCTTTACGAGGTCCTGCTCTGGAAAGTAAATTGCAGGAGTTATTACATTAATTATTTAGTAGCAGGAATATAAAAAGAAAGGCAGCTTTTCAAAAGCTGCCTTTCTTTTTCCGTATAAAATCTTATGCTATTTCTTTATTTTAATAAACGAAATCAAAATTGCAGGTAGCAATACCAGGTTAGTAAACGTAGCTGTAATCAATGTCAACGATGTTAACCATCCCAATGCTTTTGTTCCATCAAATCCGCTGAAACAAAAAATAACAAAACCGGCTATCAACACCAGCGAAGTATAAATGATACTGATACCTGTACTATGAATAGTTTCAATAACCGTTTGCTTCATGTCAAAATTATTATGCGGAAGTTCTTGTTTATAATTAACAAGGAAGCGTATCGTAATGTCAATCGCAATACCCAATGCCACACTAAACACCAATACCGTAGATGGTTTTAACGGAACACCAGCCCAACCCATTACACCGGCTGTTATCAGCAATGGAATAATATTTGGAATCAATGAACAGATAAGTATGCGGGCCGAACGAAATAAATAAAGCATACAAAAAGCAATCAACACAAAAGCCCATAAAATACTATCCTTTAATCCGTTGATGATATAACGACTGCCTTCCAGGAACGTAACGCTGGTACCCGTTAGCAGCACATCATATTTATCTTTTGGAAAAAGTTGGTCTGCCCTTGCACCGATGCTATCTAAAATTTTAGGTAAACGTTTACTTCCTACATCAGCCATGCTTACACTGATACGGGCCTGTTGACGGCCACTGTCCATAAAAGTGCTGATGAGTTTAGCGAAAGAATTTTTTCCGGCACCGCTGTCACTTTTAAAACTCAGGTATTGCGATAAAGCTGGTAAATCATAACTGGATGGCATAGAATAGTTATTACTATCGCCATCAAAGAAAGCCTGCTTGGCAAATTTTAATCCTTCGGCAATGCTGAGTGGCCGTGCAATACCGTTTATACTCCTGATAAATTGTGACAACGAATCAATACGTTCAAGATTACCGAGGTTGCGGGTAACACCATATTTTTTTTTGGTGTCCACCAGTATTTCCAACGGCATCACACCTTTGAAATTGGTTTCAAAAAATTTAAGGTCGGTGTAGAGCTTATCTGTTTTTGGAAGGTCATCTACAATGTATCCTTCGCTTTTCAAACGGAATGTTCCGGCAATAGATATAGCAACAATAACGATAGTGATGGCATAAATCAATTTACGGTGGTTCAGCGACCATCTTTCCAATCTATCCAGCCAGCGGTTCAATTTAGGATTGTGCAGGTATTTAGTATGCCGGGTTTTTGGTGCCGGTAAATAACTCAGCACAATCGGAATAAATATCAACGAGATAAAAAACAATAGCATGATATTGATACCGGCTACGATTCCGAACTCTTTTAATATCTGGCTTTGTGTAAGTGCAAATACTGCAAAGCCGATAGCCGCTGCAAGGTTACAGAAAAGTGTTACCACACCCATCCGGTCTATCATCATCACCAATGATTTTTTCTTGTCACTGGTTTCGCCGTAGGCAGTATGGTATTTATTAAGAAAGTAAATGCAATTTGGAATACCAATCACTACTATCAACGGGGGTATCAGTGCATTCAGGATACTTATTTTATAACCGAATAAATAGATAGTGGCAAAACTAAATACCACGCCAATAAGCACTACTGCCAGCGAAAGCCACATAGCACTGAAGGACCGGAAGAAAGCTAATAATATAATAGCTGATAAAAGAAGCGAAGCCGCAACGAAAAACCGCATTTCTTTAGTGATGCGTACCGATAATTCTGTACGGATATGTGGCAACCCACTTTTATACACCGTAAGGTTATTGGCTTTACCAAACTCATCCGCCATATCACTTATGGTATGTACTACGCCGATACGGTCTTTCGATGCCATCAAATCTTTATTGATACGTACACCCATTAACCAGGCATTGGTAGATGGATTATATAAAAGATGCTGATAAAAAGGAAGGCTTAGAAATGTTTTGGAAAAACTATCAATCTCCGGTTGGGTGAGTATTCTATCAGGAAAAATAGTATCGGCTTTCAGTTTTTCTGTTTCAGGCACTTTGACCAGGTTAATAGCAGAAGGAACGGAAATAATATCATCAACGCCTTTTACTTTTTTCAGGTTGCGAAGAAGTGAAGTATAAGCATTAAATGTTTTTTCTTCAAACAGTTTATTGGTTTGTATACCAATGACCAGCAGGTTACCATCTTCGCCAAATTTTTTTCGAAACTCCTGGTAAGCTTTGTATTTGGGATTATTGATCGGGATGGCCCGGGCAAAATCATAACTTAATTGCACTTTGCTGGCTTCCCAGGCCATAAAACCGGTCAGGGCTATCAACGATAATAAAAGCGGTAACCGGTATTTCAGGATAAAACGTCCAAGACTTTGCCACATGGCGCAAAGAAAAGAAAAAAAGCCCAACAGGGTCTTTACTGTTTGTGATACTTTTGAAATGATATATGTCTGCTAAATTGCATAAAACAAAAGGAATTGTACTGCGAACAGTGAAGTATGGCGAAACCAGCGTTATTGTTACGGTGTTTACAGAGCTTTTTGGGGTGCAAAGCTATTTGGTTAATGGAGTGAGAACTTCCACAAAAAAGGGAAGTGGCAAAGCCAGCCTTTTTCAACCGGCTGCTATTTTGGATTTAGTGGTTTATCATAACGAACTCAAACACCTGAACCGGTTCAAAGAATTCAAATGGGGATTTTTATACCAGCATATTTTGTCAGATGTACAAAAAAATGCAGTGGCTTTGTTTATGGTGGAACTGCTTACCAAATGTTTGAAACAACCGGAACCTAATGCTGATCTTTTTCAATTTACTGAAGATTGTTTTTTATACCTTGATAAAAGCAATGGAACAGCAATGGCCAATCTTCCTTTGTTTTTTGCCTTGCACCTAACCCATTTCTTTGGTTTTAGAATGACAGATGATTACAGCCCATCTGCTACTTTTCTGGATTTGCAGGAAGGAAGTTTTGTAAACGAACAACCACATCATCCGCATTTTCTGGAAGACAAGCAGGCATTTGTTACGTCTCAATTATTAAAAACACAACGACCCGAAGAATTGGAAGAAATAAAATTGAATCATGATTTCCGCCGCAGTTTATTGTATGTGTATGAAACCTATTATGCGTTGCATATAACCGATTTTGGAACGATGAAGACGCTGCCGGTGTTAAGGGAGATATTGGGTTAGAGTTTAAATGTTACAGTCAATGGAGTGTGGTCGCTATGCTCTGCCCATTCTTCATAATCTCCAACTTTCACTTCACTTAATTTTTTTACAAAATCTGCCGATATGAAACAATAGTCTATATGGTATGGTTTGTCTTTATGACGATACATAAATAAAGTATTATGTTTTTCCTGACCTTGTTGTTGATCAAGGAATTTGTGATAAGCACTATATATTTTATTGTCTTCTAAAAGTTTTACTACTGTTGAATGATTGACTTTTCGGGGAAGTTTATCCCAGATGGTATTACTATTAAAGTCGCCTGCAATTATTATTTTTTTACCTTTTAGAAAGTCTTTATAAAAATTGATTGCTTTCCAGACCTGTCCAATATATTGATAGCTGCGGTCTTGTGGATTGTTTGCCCAAACAGCTATGAGTATAAAATCAACTTTTCCACCTGTTACTAATAGAGGAAGAATAGTTCGAAAATCAGGATTATAAGTATCCAATAATTGAAACTTATAATTACTATATGAGAAAACACCAAGCCCTTTGTTAGTATTTGTGCCTTGCCAAAAAACATCATTTGGTAAAACAGTTCCGGGCTTGAATTTCAATTTATCAGGATGTTCACATTCCGGAACAATTACAATATCTGGTTGCTGTGCAAGTATGAAGTTGGCTTTTTTTCGATAAGCCATGTTACAGTTCCAAGTAATAATTTTCAAAATGTTTGTGCTAGTTTAAAATTGAATTTTAGATAATCCTTTTTGAAGCTTCAAATTTTGAATCAACCACCACCACCCCCGGTTTCTTCCCCTTTTCAAAACTGCCCAGCAAAGAATCCAGCTGTAATGCTTTTGTACCATTACTGGTAGACCACTTTAATAATGTTTCCATTTCAATTGCAGGAAATGCTTGCTGAATAGTTTTTATTTCTTCCAAAATACTTAATTGGTGATTGGACGCAAGGCTGTCGGTTCCCAACACAATGGCACAATCATGTTGCATCAGTAAATCAATATCGGGTAGTTGGCGGCTAATATATTGATTGGCATTTGGACAAAGACAATAGTGAAGTTGCCCGTTAGTTGTTGTCCGTTGCCCGAAAAGAATATCTTCTTCAGATGTATGCACATTGTGAACCAGAATCACTGATTGATTATGTAAAAATTTGGACAGGTAAGTTTGTAAACTGCTTTTGCCGGATGATTTAAAAAAAGAAGCATCAATATTCATGGCAGCGTACAGTTCTAAAAATTCTCCTTTATTATCCAGGAACAATTCATTTTCTGCTGCTGTTTCCTGGTTATGGATGGTGAGTAAATGATTGCCGGGAAAATTGATAATCAATTCCCATAATTCATCAGCTACAGAATACGGCGCATGAGGAACAATGGAATTGGATTCCACCGGTATGGAATAATTCCGGGCATATTCCTTAAAAAAATCAACACTTCGCTGAAACCGATGTTGTGCAATTGCAGGGTTGAAACCACTTGCTTCAATAAAATTGTGATAATAAAGACGGCCTTTTGCTTTTTGCGAAACTGTTAAGACGTTATTACAAATATCTCCTACGGCTACAATGCCATTTGCCAGCATTTCGTCTTCTGCTTTTTCAATAGCCTGTAAAATTTCTTCATCCGGGAAATGGCGTTGTTGTACCACATTCAATATAAACTTTACCAAACCGGTTCCTTCAGGTATCAAACCTTTCATATGACTCAACTCAAGATGGCAATGACAATTAATAAAACCGGGAGAAAGAATACCGCTGAATTGTTGTACGTCATCTCCGGCCTGGTCTATTGGAACAATGGCTTCAATTACTCCTTCCTCATCTGTTATCAGCACAGCATTATCATCTGAAAAACGGTATCCATCGAAGAGTTTATCCGCCTTGAATTTTAAATAAGCCATGAAATGATTTCTTTTAACTTTGCTGCCCCTGAAGCTGATTCTAAAAAAGCTCAGTAGAATTACCGAACGATGAAGAGTGCGACGCAACGGAAGTTGAGCAGCGTTACATCAGCCGGGCCATAAAAATAAAGCATTACTATGTTAGACAGGCTGGAAGCAATAAAAGCAAGATTTGACCAATTGGGCGTAGCACTCACCAACCCTGAAATAGTGGGTAACAACAGGAAGTTTGCTGAAACCAGTAAGGAATACCGCAGCCTGGAAAAAATTGTGCTGGTTTACAATGAATATAGAAAACTGCTGGACGATATGGATTTTTATAAACAGGCATTGGAAGGCGATGATGAAGAAATGAGGGAGCTGGCAAAAATGGAAGCCCCGCCATTGGAAGAAAAGAAAACACAGATGGAAGCTCATATCCGTCAATTGTTGATACCAAAAGACCCGCAGGATGATAAGAATGCGATTTTAGAAATCCGTGCCGGTACAGGTGGTGATGAAGCAAGTTTGTTTGCCGGAGAATTATTAAGAATGTATATCCGCTACTGCGAAAGAAGGGGATGGAAAACCGCTATTCTTAGTGAGAATGAAGGAACAGTGGGTGGATATAAGGAAGTTCAGTTGGAAGTAACAGGTGATGATGTGTACGGTGTGTTGAAATTTGAAAGCGGTGTACACCGGGTGCAGCGGGTGCCGGAAACAGAGGGTAGCGGCCGGGTGCATACGTCTGCTGCTACCGTGGCAGTAATGCCGGAAGCAGAAGAAGTGGATTTTGAACTGAACCCTGCCGATGTAAAAATGGAAACATCACGAAGTGGTGGTGCCGGTGGACAGAACGTAAATAAGGTGGAAACGAAAGTACAGTTAACACATATTCCTACCGGTGTGGTAATAGTTTGCCAGACTGAACGTTCGCAGTTGGGCAACCGGGAAAAAGCAATGGTAATGATGCGGACTAAATTATATGAAGAGCAAGTGAGAAAACAGGAAGATGAAATTTCACGTCACCGCAAAAGCCTGGTAAGTACCGGCGACCGCAGTGCTAAAATAAGAACCTACAATTTTCCGCAGGGCCGTGTAACCGACCATCGCATCGGCATGACCTTATATAATCTGCAGGAAGTAATGAATGGGGGTATTGAAGAGTTGATTGATGCCCTTCAGTTTGCAGAGAATTCTGAAAAGCTGACAAAGCAGAATTAAATTTTTATTATTTGACGCAACCATTTGCTTTTAAAACCTAACTTGATTACCTAAACCAAAAAAATATGTTAGAGCAAATCGCAGCACTTGTAAAACAATTCGGCCAGGAAACTGTGGTAAATAACCCTGATATTTCAAATGACCTTAATGAGGAAGTATTAGCTGACGCCACACACACCATTTCCGGTGGTATGCAGAACATGCTTGCCGGTGGTGGCTTGCAGGATATTATTTCTATGTTTACCGGCGGCGGTGGCGGTAGTCAAACCAATGCTGCTAAAAGCGGTGGAATCGGCGGCTTGTTAAAGAATCCGATTGTGATGATGATGGTCGGTCATTTTGTAAGCAAACTTATCAGCAAGTACAAAATGAGTCCTGAAAAGGCTAACAATGTTTCCAGTACTCTTATCCCTGGTGTGTTAACTGATTTGGTGAGCCGCACAAAAGATACCAGCCCTGAAAATGACTCTTTTGACCTGAATGACCTGATAGGTTCTTTGACAGGTGGAAATGTGGCTACTTCTGAAACCAGTGGCGGCGGCGGATTTAATTTTCAGAATTTAATCAACCAATTTACTGGGGGTGGAAATGACTCAAATTCGGGAAATGGTGGTGGGGGATTTGACTTGCAGGATATCATCAGCAAGGTTACCAGCGGTGCACAACAAAATCAGGCGCAGCAGTCTGGTGGCGGTGGTGGCTTGTTCGACCTTATTAAAGGGTTTATATCTAAGTAATTACAAATAATAAATATAGAAAGGCTATGCTGAATTTTCAGTGTAGCCTTTTTTATTTTTCAGGCTTTATGATTTCTTTGGCATGAAATTTCGATGGAATAAGAAAGTATTAGCGTCTTATAATTGTAGTTCCTTGATGATAGCGGTTGATTTGAAAGTTTTTGTAAGCAGTGGTGTATGAACGGTCGTTTTTAGGCTGGATAATAAGCTTGCAGAGGAGAGAGAAATTATACTAAGGAAGACTAAGTGAAATTACTAAATCGAATCTTTTAAACTTTCATTAACAGCGAACATCATACTATCGGCAGTAAATTTGCGTTATACTATTCAAAGAAGATAATTTTTAATACTCATTATAAAAGACATTAAAGTTTCTCATAAGCAGTTAGTTTTGGTTGCGACCCCTGTTTCCACAGGGGTCAATTTTTTATATACCTCTTGATACTGTATAAGACACCAACTGTGCAACCAATTGTATCTGCCACAATATCCCCTTCGTCGAACGAACGGTTGATAATACAATACTTCTGAACGAATTCCATTCCAATCCCATAAAGTAAAGAGGCTAACCCAATCCACATAAAAACTGTTCTTAGTTTCCTCACATCTGGGTATTTTTTATGCGTAGCCCAGCAACCCAGCCAAACCATAATGGCAAACATGCCGATATGTACCCATTTATCAAACCAGATTTTGCCCAGCCAGTTTTCCTGCGGAAAAGCAGAGCCTGGAATGGTAAGCAAGATGGTAGAAATAATCAACCAAAGGATGGGGAAAAAAAGGGAAGGTTTGATATTGTTTAATGAAAAGTATTTTGACTGCATTTGCCAGACTGATTTATTGAATATCAGGTACAAAAAAGTTGTAATTGCCCGAACATACATTTTTTTCAGGTTCGAAAGAAATTGGCAGTTCAAAAATTAAAAGAAACAGCCACTTTAGAATATCGGGGTGTGCCAGTAGTGTAATGGATTTCAGAAACAGGGTTAGGTTCAAATTGAAGCTTTGACTCCGAATAAAACCGGGACTCTCTCCATTTTATTCTTTACTATGTTTTCATTGGAGGCAGAACAATTAAATAATACCGGCCATTTTTGCCAGTTGCACCAGTGCAGTGGTATCCCTTGCGCCGAGTTTTTCAATCATATTGCTACGGTGGTTGCCAACCGTGTTGGGACTTATAAAAAGCTGTTTGGCTATTTCTTTGGTATCAACATCTGCGGCAATCATTTTCAGTATTTCTTTTTCTCTTGTGCTCAACAGGTCGTGTTTGCAAAAAATTTTGTCAGCGGAGTGAAAGGTTTGCACAAACTGCTGTTGCTGCCCGTATGCAAACCGTATCCAGTAATAAGGAAATTCTTTTTTTATGAGGTGATGGATGTTCTGCACATAATTAAGGGTGTATTTAAAGTTGCGCTGTTCATCTATCTGTATGGGCATGCCCTGCGAAAAAATGCAGATGGGTTTTTTATCCATCCGGGTAAAGCGCATGCCGCAATGGTGAATCTTCATGTTCACCCGTTCTTCAAACGGAACCTGATGCAGCACTTTGGTAAACCAGTCCACCGATTCGTAAGGAAATTTTGTATATTCTTTATTGAGCAAACCTAGTATGGCAATCATCCGTTCTTCCATGGTTCCATCTGGAAGTGGTCCCCAAAATTCAATGTGTCCAACTTCCAATTCAGGGGCAAATGTTTCATGATTGAAAACGGTGAGGTGGGTGTCGTTTCCCCTGATTCCCTGTAAAAGGAATTCCAGTTCTTTCATGTAGGCATCCCTGTTCTCAAGACTGTCTTTGTTAAAAATATACTGAGATAGTTCTGCAACTTTATAGTAGATGGCTTCGCTTTTTTGAGGCCAATCAGTATCTCATTGTCTAAAACAGTTGCCATCAATTACATATTTATTTTGGTGGCTAAGCAGAAGTAAGTGAAATGGAAGGTAACGCTAATAAATGGCCCGGCAACATTAATAAAAAATGTTTCTAAAAGGTAATCGTTTTTTGTTGCTATCAGTTCCTAAATCATATCCGTCATCTTTGCCAGTTGCACCAGCGCCGTGGTATCCCTTGCGCCCAGTCTTTCAATCATATTGCTCCGGTGGTTGCCAACTGTGGCCGTGCTGATAAAAAGTCGTTCGGCAATTTCTTTGCTGTCGCAGTCATCCGCAATCAGTTTTAAAATTTCTTTTTCCCTTGCACTTAATAAATCTTTATTTGAATGCAGTTTGTCCTGCGAATGAAATGTATGCAAATATTCATTGTTTTCGCCGTGAGAAATCCTTAGCCAGTAATGACGGAAATCTTTTTTAAGCAGGTGATGGATATTTTGCACATAATTGAAAGTGTAACTGAATTTTCGATTGGCATTGTAATGAATGGGCAGTCCTTTGGAAAGAAGGCAGATGGGTTTATCATCCGGCAGTCGGTACCGGATGCCGCAGTGAAAAATCTGGATGTTAAGGCTTTTTTCAAAAGGCATTTTATCAAGCACGCCGGTAAACCAGGTTACCGAATCCGTAAAGAATGAGAGATAATCTTTTTCCAGCAAGCTCATGATCTGTTGCATCCTTTCCTTCTGCGGCACCGCAGGGAGATTGCCCCAAAAATCTTTTTCGCCCACTTCCAGCACCGGGGTGTATTTGCGGTGGTCAAATATCGCAATGACAGCATCGGTGCCCCTTATTCCGCTGAGCAGCAGGTTCGCTTCTTTTCTGAAACGTTCTATTTCTCCAATGTCGTCATCTACAAAAAATGGTGACGACATGGCTACAATTCTTTTGTACAGGATATCTGCATCCTGCATCTTTTGCAAACTGTTTTCTTGCATGCTTTAAGAATATAAGTTCAATCAATAAGGCCGCCTTTCATTATTAAAGGCATAAAATAGCGATTATCACTATTGCCTGCAGGTTTTGTTGAAGATAGCTTTGCCCTTGTAATATCCAGCGTCTTTATCACCACAATAATTGTAATATGACAGCAACAACCAGTTTTTCTCCGCAACAAGTGGCATCATCAGCTTCACCAACGGTGTATGAATCTGCCGGCACAGGCGTGGACACAGCAACCCTTGTGTGGATGATTCAATCGAAGAACGAACGGGGCTTTCATATACTGTATGATAAATATTGTGGCGCCCTGTATGGCATACTTATGAAATTTGTGCGCCGCACAGACCTGGCCGATGACCTGTTGCAGGATGTTTTTGTGAAGATATGGAAGTACATTGATTCGTTTGATCCTGCAAAGGGAACCATTTTTACATGGATGCTGAACATTGCCCGTAACCAGGCGATTGATTATCTCCGCTCTTCCCATCACCAGCAGCAATCGCTGCATGTGGACAATGAACTGTTTTCTCTTCATACGGATTATGTGGATTCCAATGCTTCCAACAGCAGCATGGCAGAATTTAAAGACCTGCAAAACAAAGCCCTGCAGCTTGATGTAAAATATGCGGAGGTGATTGATCTGATTTTCTTTTATGGCTGTTCACATGAACAAACTGCTAGGATATTGAAGCTGCCTTTGGGCACGGTAAAAACAAGGGCTAGAAAAGGGCTTGGTATACTTAAAACTCTTTATCAACAATAATGTCTGGCAATTTTTAATCCAGGTGATTTTAGAACGGCCATTTAGTGCAGCTAGCCATATTATTTATATAACAGATAGAACGAATGAATGCAGGTGACTATATTACCAGTGGGATATTGCAGGATTATTGCCTTGGCCTGCTTACACAGGAAGAGGAAAGAAAGGTAGAAGAAATGTGTCATGAGCACCCGCAGGTGACTGAGGAGCTTCAATTACTGCGCCAGGCACTGGAAAAATATGCAGGCAGTAATAACTTGTGGCGCAGGGATGAATTACGCAGGGCTGTATGGGAAGCCGTAAAAAAATTATGGTAAGATAATCCATAAAAGTATTTTAAGGTAAATGTAATTCCCCCTATTCTGTCTTTTTATCAATCTCCGGGTATTTAGTTATATATTAATTATTATAACAGCATTCTTATGCTTCATTTTATTTTTCTTTTGGCTTATTGTAAAAAATAAAAGGAGCCCCAAAAGAGGCCCCTTGTTTTTAACCAACTATAGAACCAAAACTTACTATAGCATTGTTCTATAATTTATTGCTATAAGGCTATATGCTGAAGGACGGATTACTTACTAATTACGGCTTCCTTTCTTTTTTAGATTGCTTACCCCCCATTCATTTAGACAAGTAATCAAAAAATAGAAGGCAGAGAAAAAACCAGTTGCTTTTTGGTATCGTAAGTAGTTAGCAAGAAACAACTGTATTATGATACAAATTTTACTTGTATTATTTTCTTTCTTGCTATCAGCCAATGCGTTTGCTCAAAAAGGCACAGTGGAAGGCTTTATAGCTGATGCTGATTCCAAAACACCACTCAGCGGCGCTACCATCAATATCGCCGGGAATAAAGGAGACAACTCAGATATATTTGGCCGTTTTAGCATCCCGGCAGTAAATACCGGCGTCTATGAAATGGTGGTATCGCATATCGGCTATAAAACAGAAGTAATACCAGTAGATGTAAAGCCAAACCTGCTTTCAAGCATCACTATTAATCTTAAAAAAGCCAATCTTGATCTTTCTGAAGTAAGATTGAACAGCAAAAAGAGTAGTGCTTTAAATACAATCAGCGCAGTTGACATACAATTAAGACCGGTGAATACATCACAGGATGTATTACGAATTGTACCGGGATTATTTATTGCACAACATGCGGGAGGTGGAAAGGCAGAACAAATATTTTTAAGAGGTTATGATATTGACCATGGTACCGATATTAATATAACTGTAGACGGTATGCCGGTAAATATAGTAAGCCATGCCCACGGACAAGGGTATGCTGATTTGCATTTTCTTATTCCTGAAACAGTAGCGAAAGTAGGATTTGATAAGGGACCTTATTTTGCCAATAAAGGCAATTTGGGTACTGCGGCATTTGTAGAGTTCAATACAAAAGAATTTTTAGATAAGAACAGTATTAAGGTTGAAGTAGGTGATTTTAATTCGCAAAGAGCAGTGGGGCTGTTCAAAGTTTTCAATACACAAACAGAAAAGAACAGGCAGCAGTTTTATGTGGCTTCTGAATATTCCACCACAGACGGCTATTTTGACAGTCCTCAGAATTTTCATCGTTTTAACCTGATGGGAAAATACAATGCATGGTTTGGCAACCAATCGCAGTTAACGATTACGGCTTCCACATTTGATAGCAAGTGGGATGCTTCCGGCCAGGTACCAGACCGTGCTGTTAGAAGCGGTATGATTTCCCGTTTTGGTGCTATTGATGATACAGAAGGGGGAAATACCAGCCGTACCAATGTGAATGTGAAATTCAACAAGCAATGGAAGAGCCACTGGAAAACAACAGACCAGATGTATTTCAGCAAGTATCATTTTAACTTGTATTCCAACTTTACGTTCTTTTTAGAAGACCCGATAAACGGTGACATGATTAACCAACGGGAATCAAGAAATATTTTTGGCTACAACACTACTGCAGCAAAATCTTATTTAATAGGAAATAAAAGAGCCACAGCAGAATTTGGAGGCGGCTTTCGTTATGATGATGTGGATGGTATTGAATTATCAAAAGCAGTGAAGAGAAAATTTTTAGCATATGTTCAGTTAGGTGATATAAAAGAAACGAACAGTTTTCTTTATGTTAACCAGGATGTGGAGTTAAGTAATAAATGGAACCTGAATGCAGGGCTTCGCTATGACAATTTTAAATTTCTATACAAAGACAGGTTGGCCGGTGCTACCAGCTTCGATAAACAAACAAGAGGTATTGTCAGTCCCAAGTTGAATATTAGCTATGCCCCAAATGCAAAAGTGAAACTATACCTCAATAATGGTTTAGGTTTTCATTCCAATGATGCAAGGGTGATACTTAGCAATAATGCAAAAGATATTTTACCACGGGTGTTTGGAACAGATATTGGAATTATATTAAAACCTGTCAAAAGCCTGATACTAAAAACAGCACTCTGGCATCTATATTCAGAACAGGAATTTGTATATGTAGGTGATGCAGGCATTGTAGAGCCAAGTGGTAAAACAAGAAGGATAGGTATCGATGTATCAGCCCGTTACCAGTTTAATAAATGGTTATTTGCTGATGTTGATATAAACATGACCAGGCCAAGATCAATAGGTGAATCAAAGGGAGAAGACTATGTGCCGCTGGCTCCTTCATTTACCAGCATTGGCGGCTTAACAGCAAAAACAAAAAATGGATTTAGCGGTTCATTACGTTATCGTTTTATTGGTGATAGACCAGCTAACGAAACAAACTCCGTAGAAGCAGAAGGCTATGTGATAGCTGATGCCGTAATTGGTTACCAGTGGAAGAATTGGGAATTAAAAGTTTCTGCAGAAAATATACTTAATACTAAATGGAGAGAGGCCCAGTTTGATACAGAATCAAGATTACAGTTTGAGCAGGCTTCTGTTTCTGAAATTCATTATACACCGGGAACACCAAGGTTCTTAAAAGCCGGTATTAATTTTCATTTCTAAACGAATAATTTATTGATAAAGCCTGTTCTTGAAATGAGAACAGGCTTTATTGTTTTATATCAATGTCAAAGTATTGAGAAAAGAAGGAAAAGCATAATACCAATTAGACATTAGAAATACATTTTTGCACACGGATGAAACAGATTGGATAAATGAATACGGATTATTTTGATAAATCAAAATCCTGTGTTTCTGCATAGCAGAAAATCTGTGTTCATCCGTTTAGTCCGTGTCATCCATGTGCAAATTCACCGGTAATTGAGTGTATTCTTAACGAACTAACTTTAATGTCTAATTGGTATAAGTATTAATCAGGAGTATTGCTCCTTTAAAGTCTAATTTGAGAGAGGAGATTAAACTACTATTTTATAAAAAATAGGATTAGTTAATGGAAGCAATAAATTTATAGAAAAAATTGATACTTTATTACAGTTTGCCCATTACATACATATCACCTGCGGGTGTAACATTGCCGCCTTTCTTTTCAAGAGTTATAGCAAAAGCTTGAGCCCCTTGTGCATTTTTAGCACGGATAAGGAGTTTTTCTTTTTTAATATCAAATACACCAAGGTCAACAGGCTTGCCGTCAAATATTGCCCAGAGTTGATATTGTTTGTCACTGGCTGGTACTGGCAAATTATTCGCTAACAAGTAAACATCATGCGAAGCAGTATCCCAATACACCGTAGCAAATGATGCAGGAGATGCAGGAAGGCCACCCATTGCTGCCATTTTTACATTCGGATTCGATTGAAGCACCTGAATATCTTTTTTAATATCACTCAGTTCCGCTATAGTATTATTATAATTGCTTTGCAGGTTCTTATTCTTATTAGATAAAGAAACATTTAAATAAATACTTCCAGCCAATAAAGCAACACAAGCTGCAGAAGCATATTTTAACCAGTTAAGATTTTTAACTTGTGCTGATTGCATCGTAACAATCTTTGCAGCAGAAGGCAAATTCAGTTCTGCAAGAATTTTATTTTTTAACCCCGCAGGTGGATTAATGGCATTATCCATAGCTTGTTTTTCTAATGCCAACTCAAAAGCATTTCTTGCTGCTAACACTTCGGGATATTGCAGGCACATTTGTTCAAACTCACTTCTTTCTTCTGGCGAAGCAAGCCCGAGCACATAGCTCTCTGCAATTCCACTTGATATGTATTCTTTAATATCCACTTATTTATTGAATCATTGTTCTTAATTGTATTAAAGCACTTCGAATCCTTGTTTTAACTGTTCCCAGTGGAATGTTTAAAACTTTGGATATTTCCTCATGTGTAAAGCCCTGGAAGTATGACATGTCTACCAATACCCTTAACTCACCTTTCAATTTTGTCAATACTTTTTTAAGACCTACATCATCAATAGTGGGGCCAGTTACTGCACCCGCAATATCTACGTTTTCACTCAAAGATTGGTTTTTTTGGGAATTCCTGTAGCTCTTTGATCTTATTTCATCTATCGAAGCATTTCTGGCAATATTAAGCATCCAGGTGAATAATCTTCCTTTTCCCGGATCGTAGGATTCGATCTTTTTCCAGATGTT
>JANMFO010000335.1:0-3242 GCA_031374245.1 Chitinophagaceae bacterium
CAAACAATCTTGCATTTTCCAATGCCACACTCATACTATTTGACAAAGTACTGAGAAGACGGACATCAGAAAATGAAAAAGCATTTTCTTTATCTATGTTTTGCAGGCTTACATACCCGGTTACTTTATCGCCAACTTTTAAGGGCATAAATAAAATGGATTTCGGCATCTCCGTTCCGGGCACCACCTTCATGCCGAATTCAGCTACTGCTTTAGGAACATCTTCATTGACAAGGATGTTTTGACCGGTTTCAATCAGATGCTGTCTTACTTTATCAAAATGCCGGGGATTTGGTTGAGAAGTTTCTCCCTTCTCAAAATAATAATTAAAATTTTCAAATCTTCTTTCATGATCAAATGAGCCAATGATTACGACCTGTGCGCTAAAAAGTTTTTGGATCCTGTCACCCACCAGGTTATAAATACCCTGTATATCCATTTCCTTGACCAATCCTGCCTGAACACTATTGATCACCGCCAGTTCAGCTTTTCCCTGTTCGGTTTCTTTCAATAAGCGGTTTGTTTCATCAAATAACCTTGCATTTTCCAATGCCACACTCATACTGTTAGCTAATGTTTCCAGCAGTCTTACATCAGCATCACTGAATGCATTGTTTTTATCTACATTTTGCAGGCTTACATAACTGGTTACTTTGTTTCCTACTACCAACGGAACATATAATAAGGACTTGGGCATTTCAGTACCCTGAACCACTTTGAGTCCGAAATCACTAAATGCTTTCTCTACATTATCATTGATCAGTATTTTCTGTTTTGTCATGATAAGCTGGTAACGTAACTTATCATAGCGCCGGGGTTCAGCATAGTACCGTTCTCCCTTTTCGAGTAGATAATTGAATTTTTCTGAACCGGTTTCATGGTCAAAAGTGGCGATAACAACCGCTTGCGCATCAAACACATCCCGGATCTTGTTTCCTACCAAATCATAAATGGCTTTCATATCCAGTTCACGGGCCAGCCCTTCCTGCACACTATTGATTACAGCAAGTTCAGCAGTACGTTGTTCAGTTTCTTTCAATAGCCGGGTAGTTTCGTCGAAGAGTCTTGCATTTTCTAAAGCCACACTCATACTGTTGGCCAATGTTTCCAGTAAACGAACATCCGATTCGCTGAAAGCATTTTCAATTTGCATATTCTGCAAACTGATATAACTATTTACTTTATCACCTATAATGAGCGGTACAAAAACCGATGATTTAGTTGGGTTAGTTCCGGGCAAAGTTTTTAATCCAAATTTTGCATAGGCTTCTTCATAATTTGTATTGATAACAATTTTCTGCTTGGTAATAATCAGGTGTTGCCTCAATTTGTCGTAAGGACGGGATGCCAGGTAAAACCGCTGTCCGTCTTCAATTATATATTTGAAATGTTCCGTTGCTGTTTCATGATCAAACGTAACAATCATAACAGCCTGGGCATTGAACAACAGACGTATCCGTTCACCCACCATATCATAAATAGCCTGCATATCCAATTCCTTCGCCAGGCCTTCCTGTACACTGTTGATAACACCCAGTTCCGCTTTTTGCTGTTCTGTTTCTTTCAGCAGTCTGGTGGTTTCATCAAAAAGCCTGGCGTTTTCGAGTGCCACTCCCATGGTATTTGCCAGCGTTTCCAATAATCTCAAATCGGATTCGCTGAAAGCGTTTTCCTTATCAATATTCTGGAGACTTACATAACCCGTGATCTTGTCCCCGATTAACATCGGAACATATACAGCGGATTTTGGCGGTTGAGTCCCAGGCACCGGTTTAATCCCAAACGTATCAGCAACGGTTGCAAAATTTTTATTGATGACCAGTTTTTCACGGCTGGTTATAATATGCCTTCTTAATGAATTGATCGGTTTTGGAGTAGGATAATACCGTTCGCCTTTTTCTATCAGATAATGAATATGTTCAGTTGCCTTTTCATGATCGAAAGTGGCGATACCCACCACCTGTGCATCAAACAATTCCCGGATTCTATTACCAACAAGATCATAGATGGCCTGTATGTCTAATTCTTTTGCCAAACCTTCCTGTACACTATTGATTACGGCGAGTTCAGCTGTACGTTGTTCTGTTTCTTTCAGCAGGCGGGCATTTTCCAGCGCCGTACTCATACTGTTGGCCAGTGTTTCTAATAAACGAATTTCTGATTCACTGAAAGCATTTTCTTTATCAATATTTTGAAGGGTTACATAACTGGTAATCTTATCACCTGTGATCAGTGGAACAAAGACGGCTGATTTTATTGGTTCTGTACCCGGTATTACTTCTGATCCGAACCAGGTAATACCTTCTTCCCGGTTATTAATGACGATCTTTTTCCGGCTTTCAATCAGATGAAGTCTCAATTTGCCCAGTGGCCTTGGTTCAGGATAAAATCGTTCTCCTTTTTCAACTATGTACTGAAATTTTTCTGTTCCGTCTTCAATTTGGACAGTGGAGATACCAACAACCTGTGCATCAAAAAGCTCTTGTATTTTATTTCCCACAAGGTCATAAATAGCCTGCAAATCCATTTCCTTTACCAGGGCTTCTTGTACACTATTGATTACAGCCAGTTCTTCTCCTTGCTGAATTAACTCAGCGGTACGTTCTGCCAGCAATTTTTCCAATTCGGCTATGCGTAATGCGTCTTTAACCATAATAATAATGAATTATTGAACATGAGCCTGGTTGGTCATTCGGAATGGATAATACCAGTTTTCTGCAGGTTGGGGATTCTTCGATAAAATGGGTCTCTAAATGTAGATAAAATCTTCTGAAACAACAATCTAAGAATTTTGGGAGCTGGTTGCACGCAGAGACCGCTGAGTTCGCAGAGGTCGTTAACGAATATTCTTTGTGTCCTCTGTGTTCTCTGCGTGAAAATGACCTGCTTCGAGTTGTATTAATAATAAAGGCAGGTCTTAATGGCAATAAAGAAGTAAGTAAGATATTTAGATGCTGATATGTCAGAGTCCCAGCACTTCTTTCAATTTTCCATAGCCACTCCGGCTAACCGGTACTTTAACCCCTGAACGGAGAATAGCCACATGGTTATCTTTTTCGTAAGGGTCAATCCTTGTTATCTGCTGCACATTTACTATATAAGAACGGTGGGAGCGGACAAACTGATCACCATCCCGTCTCGATGATCAGGTGCGCGGTTTCCCGGTATAGGGGGTCGCGCAACTCGTAGAGCTCCGTGAGCCGGGCGCGGGGATCGGCGGTCTGCAGCAGCGGCCGGTTGCG
>JANMFO010000348.1:0-2494 GCA_031374245.1 Chitinophagaceae bacterium
GTCCCGGTCCATATAACTATTGTAACCATTACTGGCCGGGTAAATTAATAAGTGCAGTATGAAAAATATCAGTGTGGCTTTCCACCAGCTTATTTCTGGTACTTGTGATAAAGCAAAAAAATATAACGGTGATAGAAAAATGGAAAACCGTATCCGGAGTAATTTAATAGTAGATGCTGAAAGCATATGACCGGGAATGTTTCTTGAAAGGTAGCACGATGAGGTGATAATAAATAAAAATATTGATAACAGAATACCGGTACCTGTAGTGAAATTTACAAAATGCTCATCCGTGTTAATGCTGTACAAGTGTGCGACACTTCGTTACCTCAGTGTAAACTGCACGAAAGCTGATAGTAGTAATGCAACTGGAAACAAAAAAATAAGTACAAAAGTCTGCGAACTATGCAAATCTTTCTACTTACTTTTTGTTATGTTAGAAATTCAATTTTTACTCCTTAACCGGAGTTGCAGTAACCGGAGTTGCAGTTTTATGTTCGTATCTACTGCCACTACCTGAACTTTGTGGTGGAGGCTGTTTCCTTTCGTACTCTCTTATTATGTCGTCAGTAGTTACCACTGATTGTTTACCTGCGGGCATATTATATTTACCCCCATATCTAATAACAAGTACAGGCCGGAGATTCTCATCATCATTTTGAGGCGAAGCAAATAATTGACCCAATGCTATTGATTTATCTGGTGAACTTCCCCCGGTAATCATAAAACCGTTATTATCGTAGAGAAGCATATCTATTACCATAGTTGTTACATCTATACTTACGGGTTGATTTTTCTGTTTCAGTTTTATTGTTTTAGTAACCTGCTTTGCTGAATCAGTAGCAGGCTGATTCATCCACATGGTGGTTGAATCTTGCCAGCTTGTCGTCACTCTTCTTACAATAAACTTACTGGGTTTGTTTACATCTTCTTTCGAAAAAACTACCTGCATTGGATATAATATTAATTCCGCATAAGTAATCATTGAAGGATTGTCAATAACCAACTTTGGAAGAAACACATAGTTGAACTGTAGTAATGATCTGCATTCAAATTGCCGGCCACTGTCTGGCCAGGAAGCAGCTCCAATAATTGGCGACATGTCACCAGCTTTATCGGAAACTATGTTACTTAGCAAAACACTTTTGGAAGGATAGTCGCTTCTTAAAACAAGGGATTGGGAAGTGTAATTGGCGGCGTAAGACTGTGCTTTGGTTGCTGAGGAAGAAAATAGGAGCAATAAACAATACGTTAATGTAAGTTTGGTACATTTCATATATCGCAGTTTAGATATTGAATATACCTGTTTTCTTACAGAGCAATGATTATTTTACTGATAGTAGTTTAATTTAACAAGGGATTTCGATCTATTTCCCTTTCATCAACATTTGCATAATTCTTTACCACATTATACAACGTATCTCTTTCCACCGGTTCTCTTTTAGCTTGCTTAATCAACGTAACTAATTCAGCTGTACTCATCGATGGTGTTTGTTCTTCCGAACCGGCCATGCTGTAAATTTTGGTGGTGTCATCAATTGTTCCATCAATATCATCCACACCAAAGGAGAGGGAGAGTTGTGCATTCTGCCTTCCCAACATCGGCCAATAAGCTTTTATATGGGGGAAATTGTCTAAATAAATTCTTGCAATTGCATAGGTCTTCATGTCTTCCACTACACTGCTCTCCGGCACATAACTCATATCGTTATCCTTGTTACGAAACTTGAGCGGAATAAATGTATTGAAGCCGCCCGTTTTATCCTGCAACGCTCTTAGCCTTCTCATGTGGTCGATGCGGTGTTCGTATTTTTCAATATTTCCAAACAGCATCGTGGCATTGGAATGCAATCCTAATTTATGCGCCGTTTCATGTATCAGCAACCAGCCATCTGCATTTACTTTATCTGCACATATTTGTTCTCTTATTTCCGGATGAAAAATTTCTGCTCCACCACCGGGTATGCTATTTAACCCGGCTTCAATTAAAAATTTCAATCCTTCTTCCACCGTCACTTTTGCTTTGCGGAACATATAATCGTATTCCACTGCCGTAAAAGCTTTGATATGTAAATCGGGACGATGTGCTTTTATTGCCTTCAATAAATCAGCAAAAAATTGCAAATCCATTTTTGGATGAACGCCGCCAACAATATGTACTTCAGTCACCGGCTTGCCATCGTATTTTTTTACCATGTGCAGCATCTGGTCAATACTCAGTTCCCAGCCTTCCTCTCTTTTTGCATACAGTTTGCTGTACGAACAAAAGTTGCAGCTGAACACACATACATTCGTTGGCTCAATATGAAAATTTCGGTTGAAATAAACTTTATCACCATTTTTTCTTATCCGCACTTCATTGGCAAGGCTGCCTACAAAACCAAGACTGGCTTTTTCAAAAAGTAATAATCCATCTTCATCGGTAATGCGTTGCCCGGCTTTTACTTTGTTGGCTATCTGTTGCAGGTTGGTGGATATATCGGTAGTCGCTATC
>JANMFO010000389.1:0-9657 GCA_031374245.1 Chitinophagaceae bacterium
GCTCAGTTGGCAAGTCTTCGTTATTCCTTTGCGGTAGTAGCCCTATTCGGATTTTTTATTACGGTGATGGTATCGAAACTGAAAGTAATGGATTGACAATTGCTTTCATTTACTATGCAGACGATATTTCGTCCTGACTGATCCTGCTTTTAATTATTACAATTACTTCAATAGTATTTATCCGGAGCTAAGCAGTATCAGGTTATCTTTATTATTTTCAACAAGCATAACTGGAGTAACAGGAATGAATAAACAAATTTATTATCGTCTCATAGCATTATGGGTGTTATGTGAGGCGATGCTGGGCGGTATTATACATGGGCTTAAAATTCCGGTATCGGGGTTGGTAGCAGGAAGTTGTGCAATAGTTTGTATTTGTCTTATTGCCTGGTATAATCCAGTAAAAGGAGCAATTATTAAAGCAACCATTATTGTTGCAATATTTAAAATGATGTTAAGTCCGCAGGCACCACCTCCGGCCTACATTGCTGTTTTCTTCCAGGGGTTATTGGGTGAACTATTGTTCTGGAAAAGAAGATTATTTACACTCTCCTGTATCATAGTAGCGGTGTTTGGTTTATTGGAATCGGGATTGCAACGCATCCTGATGCTGACACTAGTATATGGTAACGACCTGTGGAAAGTAATCAACAACTTCATTAACGGGTTAACTAAGCAAAAAGTAAGCACCAACTATAGTTTACTTATCGGTGGTGGATATGTGCTATTGCATTTAATTACTGGTTTATTGGTGGGTTGGTGGGCTTCTTTGTTACCATACCGGATTGAAAAATGGAGCAAAGAAGGACAGTATAAAATTGATATAGAGAATGCAGCTGCTATTACATTACCGGCCTCATCAAAGAAGAAAAAACGATTAAAAAAAGGATTATTTGTTATATGGTTATTGTTCATAGCATTGTATGTACAGTCTTATTTTAAAATTGGCACACCGTTATTACCATCACACATTTCACTAAAAATATTATTGCGTTCACTAATTATTGTATTGGCCTGGATATTTATTGTTGGTCCGTTGTTGAAACAATTACTGCATTGGTGGCTAAAGAAAAAACAAACCAAAGCACAACAGGATGTGCAGGAAGTGTTACGGTTATTACCGGCAACACAACAATTGGTAATGCAAAGCTGGAAAAAATCTGCTGGTAATAAAGGATGGAAAAGAATAAGGTCTTGTTGTAAAATGATTTTGGTGAATGCACTTTGTCAAAATGAAGAGGAAATAGCCGGAGACAAGAAAAGACATCAAAAAATTTATATTCTCACTGCTCCTGTTCAAACTGGTAAAACAACAGCAGTCATAAACTGGGCAGCAACAAGGAATGATGTGTATGGAATACTTACGCCGGTTGTAAACGGAATGAGGATTTTTATGAATGCACAAACGAAAGAACAGTTTCCGATGGAAGCAGCAGAAGGAGAAACAGATATTTTAACTATCGGAAAATTTATATTCAGTAAAGCTGGTTTTGAAAAAGCTATACAAGTAATCCGTGATACTGTTGATAAAAGGGGTTGGTTGGTAATTGATGAAATAGGACCAATGGAACTACAGGGTATAGGATTCACTGAGATATTAAAAGAAATACTTACAACACGAAAGGAAAAAATAGTATTAGTGGTGAGAGAGGGTTTGGCGGAAAAAGTGAAAGAGCAGTTTATTATGCAGGAGGCAGAAATAATAGAGATCTCTTTAATAAAAAAGCTGTCTTAAAAAGACAGCTTTTAATATAGTCTGATATGTTCTAAAGTTTAAAGTGTAGCCATATCAATTACAAATCTGTATCGAACATCACCTTTTAGCATACGTTCATACGCTTCGTTAATATCTTTCATGGCTATTACTTCCACATCACTTACAATATTATGTTCTGCACAGAAGTCAAGCATCTCCTGTGTTTCGGGAATGCCGCCGATGAGTGAACCGGCAAAACTTTTCCTTCCAAAGATGAGATTGAAGGCGGGTATCTGAGCCGGATTGGGCGGTACACCTACACAAGCCATTACACCATTGGTACGTAGCAGGCCGAGATAAAAATTATAATCATGTTCTGCTGACACTGTATCGAGTATAAAATCAAAAGAACCGGTCACTGCTTTAATTTGTGCTTCATCGGTGGTAAGTACAAAGTGATGTGCTCCCAATCGTTTTGCATCTTTTTCTTTCGATGGAGAATGGCTTAACATCGTTACTTCTGCACCCATCGCTGCCGCCAACTTTACCGCCATGTGACCAAGACCACCAAGACCAAGGACGCCAACCCTTGTTCCTTTACCCACTTTCCAATGGCGAAGCGGAGAGTAAGTAGTGATACCTGCACAAAGTAAAGGTGCCACAGCTTCCAGCGGTTGTTTGTCAGAAATATGAAGTACAAAATCTTCGTGAGCTAATATTGATTTACTGTAGCCGCCATACGTATTACCGCTTCCATCCCGTTCATTGCCATTGTAGCTGAATACAGCACCCTGGCTGCAATATTGTTCCAACCCTTCTTTACAATTATCACATTCACGGCAACTATCTACAAGGCAGCCGATACCGGCAATATCACCAACTTTAAATTTTTTTACATGATCGCCTATAGCAGTTACACGGCCCACTATTTCATGGCCGGGAACAACCGGATATACCGTCATGCCCCAATCATTGCGGGCAAAATGTAAGTCGCTATGGCAAATACCACAGTATAATATCTGTATCTGCACATCATGTGGTTTTGGATTTCTTCTTTCAATAGTATATGGCGCCAGAGGTGTGGTTGCATTAAGTGCTGCATAAGCTTTTGTTGATGACATAGTGATTTTTTTTAAAAATACGATTAAATAATAACAGCGGGGATTAATAAAATTTTATCAAAGAATAACAGAGAATTTTTCTCTAACTACATTTGCTGTAAATTATTACACATGGCAATTGCTGTATTAGGTGCAGGAATGGTAGGTCGTACCATTGCTTCAGACCTCGCCAAAGAATATGCTGTTACTTCTTTTGATCTAAATACTGTAAACCTTTTTACATTAAAAAACAGCAATAATTCGGTACAAACTGTTACTGCTGACCTATCTCAATTTGGTGAATACAAAAACTGGCTTAGCCCTTTTGATTTAGTAGTGACAGCTGTTCCGGGTTTTATGGGTTATAAAACATTGGAAGCAGTTATTAATGCCGGTAAAAATGTAGTAGATATTTCATTTTTTCCTGAAGATGCATTGCAATTAGATGTAATGGCGAAAGAAAAAGGTGTAACGGTAATTACAGATTGTGGTGTGGCTCCCGGTATGAGTAATTTTATTATTGGCCGCTATAACGAGGAAATGAAAATAACATCGTTTGAATGTTATGTGGGCGGATTACCTAAAGAAAGAAAGCCACCATTTCAATACAAAGCTCCCTTCTCTCCGGCGGATGTGATACAGGAATATATAAGGCCGGCAAGGTTGGTAGAAAATGGACAAATCGTGACAAAACCTGCATTGAGTGAAAGCGAGTTAATGCGTTTTGATGAAGTGGGTGAACTGGAAGCGTTTAATACCGATGGACTTCGTTCATTAATTTATACAATGGACCATATTCCGGATATGAAAGAAAAGACATTGCGTTACCCCGGCCATGTTGATTTAATTATTGCATTAAAACAAGCAGGATTTTTTGACACAACACCACTACTTGTAAATGATACGAACGTTACTCCGCTTGAGTTTACTTCTAAGTTATTGGTGAATGAATGGAAACTTGGAGCAGAGGAAGAAGAATTTACAGTAATGAAAGTAATTGTAAAAGGGGAAGAAAAAATTGTTGAATATAATCTGCTCGACAGGTTTGATGAAGCAACTAAAACATCTTCCATGGCAAGAACAACTGGCTACACCTGTACTGCCGCTGTTAATTTAATAACTAAAGGATTATTTACGGAAAAAGGAGTATTCCCGCCAGAGCTGATTGGGAAAGACAAGAAATGTTTTGATTTTGTGATAGAGTATTTGAAAGAAAGAAATGTGATTTGGAAAAAGTCAGAATCATGATTTTAAAGGAACTAATGGCAAATAAAAAAGTGGCCGAAACCACTTCTTAAATTTTTAATCCTATAAATCCTGATTCAGATATTACTCAGCTTCTGCCACTACTTCTTTCACTTCCGGTATCATCCGCTTCATCATGCCTTCAATACCTGCTTTTAATGTTATCATGGAGGAAGGGCACCCGCTGCAACTTCCCTGCATAGCAAGATTTACCGTACCTGCATCATAGCTTTTAAATTGTATGGCACCACCATCCATTTCCACAGCAGGGCGAACATAATTATCTAATAACTCTTTAATTCTTTTTACCACATCATCATCGTCAACGCCAACTTCATTACTGCTGGTTTGTTTTACTGCAGCCAGTTCTTCTTCATTGATAACTTCTTTACCTTCTTCCAGGTATTCTTTTAAAAATTGACGGATAGAAGGAATCACATCCTGCCAATCCGTTTCAGCTGTTTTTGTCAGCGTTACAAAATTACTGGCAATAAATGTCGCCTTGATAAAAGGAAAACCAAACAACTCTGTTGCCAATGGGGAAGGTTTTGCACTTTCTGCATCGGGAAAATCAATACTCTTGCCTGGATATAACAGTTTGTTAGCCACAAACTTCATGGTCTCCGGGTTGGGAGTCATTTCAGTATAAATGCTGATAATGGGATTGCCTGTTTTAATCATAACTCACAAATTATGGTGTAAAAATAACAACAAATTCCGGCCATTGTTTACGAAGGCGGGAAACAGCCTTTATAAGTACTGGGATAACACTGATTAGACGGATGACAATGGATTTATACCTGAAAACCAGCTAAATCTGAGTCACCAGCATTCTATTCTTTGAATCTACCAGTCTTTTTTAAATACCGGACAAGGATGTAAATAAGGAGCAATGTGCCAAGAATAATTCCAATCATAAGGTTACGCAACTTTTCATCATGCCCGGTCAGTTCCGGGTAGTTTAATAAAAGAAGAAGGGTAATACCAACCAACCAGATGAACTGCGTGGTATGTTCTTTTAGTATCCAGCGTTTCCAGTTAAACTGCATGCTGCCATAAGTCTTACCAATACCTTTCAGGTCAGGGAACCAGCGATTTACTTTTTTGCAGTAATCATCAAAGCCGGGCCCGAATTTTCCCCGAAGGAAATTCTCTTCTGCTAAAACAATGGCCTGGTAAATAAATAAAAATACCGGAATAAGTATTGCAACATATACTAATGAATTGGCTAAAATACCAACACCTAACAACATCAGAATATTTCCAACATATAATGGATTGCGGCAATGATTAAAAATTCCTTCTGTCACCAATCCTTCTGCATAAGGTTTTCCTTCCTTGCCACCACGGACGATATAGGCAAGGCCGATTGTTAATCCACGAATCAACTGCCCAAGACAAGTAACGAATAAACCAATACCAATCGGCCATATATAATAACAGCTCCCAAATTGTTCAGATGAAAACAACGGCCAGGAAGGGATAAACAATGCCCCGTAAAATAAAATGAAAATCCAGTTGCGGTACTTGAAAAAGAAATTACCAATTGCTACCATAAGAGAATATATTTTATCGCCCAGAGATAAAAGAGAGAAAGAGGAATGCGAAGCATTCTCATTTGTATTTTCTCCTTTTCTCTTTTATCTCTGAGCGATTTGCATTTTTTCTAATAACGATTTATTTTGCATAGTTATTAAAAAGCCGGGTAATTCCGTTTTTTAATAACTCTTCATTAAAATTTATTAAAAGGCCTACCTCTAAGTTTGCAAGCCTTAAATGGTTGAGTAGTTTTTTCTTAAAAAATGGAGTAACCGCCTCAACAGATTTTAATTCTACTATTATAGTTTCTTCTACTAACAAGTCTATTTTAAATCCAATGTCCATTTTAATTTCATCATAAATTACCGGGAGCGGCGCCTGTCTTTGAGATAGAAAACCTCTTTTTGTTAATTCATAATGGAGAACCTCTTCATAGACAGACTCCAGTAAGCCCGGCCCCAACTGTTTATGAATTTTGATGGAGGCATCTATTATTTCGCCTGTTATCTCATTTATCTCCATATAATTGTGTATTTCTCTCTTTGCTTATTTCTTCACTGCAATAAGACCGGTGAAGTTATACCACTTAAAAAAAACTTCACAATGAGCAAAGCCTCTGTCACGGAGTAAAGCAACATCCTCACTCAGTTTATAAGGAATTAATACATTTTCCAACGCTTCTCTTTTCTGGGATATTTCCAGTTCGCTGTAATTATTACGGCGTTTGTAATTGTAATAGTATTTGATAAAGTCGCGGTTGAAAGTGCTTTCTTCAGCCAGTATTTTTTCAACAAGTATCAAAACACCGCCAGGGTTCAACCCGTCGTAAATATTTTGTACCAGCTGCTCACGGTATATTGGCCTTACAAATTGAAGTGTAAGACAAAGTACTACAACAGAAGCGTTTTCAATCTTCATCCCCTGCCCCAGATCAGCACAACGCAATTCATATGGACGGGAAAAACCAATCTCATCAAATTTTGATTTACACTTATCCAGCATCTCCTGTGAGTCATCAATACCGATGAAATTTATATTTGGGTTTACCATCGTATCCATACCAATCATGGTAGTGCCGGTAGAGCAACCAAGGTCATATACATTGCTTCCTTCTTTGGCATGGTCGGCGGCCAGTTCGGCTGTCATCCTTTGCATTTCTCCATAAAAAGGAACTGATCGGCTCACCATGTCATCAAATACTTTGGCCACATTGGCGCCAAACTTAAAGTCACTTGCCTTTTCAATTTCCCCTTTGAAAACTTCATCTTTGCCCATAGTAATAAATTAAGAGCCACAAAGTAAAGCAATTTAAAATTTACTGAACCAACCGCTGCTCAGCAACGTTTTATTAGTATGAAAAAAATATATCACCTCGGGAACTGCACTACTTGCCAGGCAATTATTAAAGAAACAGCTATTGACACCCTTCGACAAACTCAGGGTGACAAGTTTATTATGCAAGACATTAAATTTGAGAAAATTACCCCTGCTCAATTAGATGAAATGAAAAAGATGGCAGGCAGTTATGAATCACTCTTTAGCCGGCGGGCTATGAAGTATAAAGAACTGCGATTAAAAGATAAGCAACTCGAAGAAAAAGACTACAGGAAATATATTCTGGAAGAATACACTTTTCTGAAACGACCCGTTACCATTATTGATGATAAAATATTTGTGGGTAGTGAAAAGAAGATGGTTGAAGCATTGAAAAAAGCAGTGAGATAATTATGGCTACGTCAGCAGCAGAATCAGCAACTGAGCGGCCACTATCCGCAATATCATTGTTAGCGGATAAACAGTAGCATAAGTAACAGAAGGAATGTCACTACCGGCAAGCTTAGTGGCAAATGCTAATGCAGGTGGATCGGTGGAAGCTCCGGCAAGAAGACCACATACTTCAAAATAAGTTTTTCTGAAATATTTTCGGGCAATGAATCCAACGACTATTAAAGGAACAACAGTTATTATTACTCCCATGCCTATCCATGTCCAGCCTCGGCCATCTGCAAAAGCAACAGATAAGTTTTTACCACTGCTTAATCCCACACTGGCTAAAAACAAACTGATACCGAGTTCCCGGATCATAAGGTTGGCACTATTGGTGGTGTAGTTATTCAGATAAAAAAGATTGCCAAACCGGCTTAAGGCTAATGCAATGATCAATGGTCCGCCAGCCATACCGATTTTTACGGCCACCGGCATATTTGGAAAATGAAAAGGGATGCTTCCAAGAATAACTCCCAGCACAATACCCATGAAAATAGGTGCAAGATCCGGAGCTTCTAATTTTTTTATTGAATTGCCTAATGCTGTTGTAACAACTTCTACTCCTTCTTTAGTACCTACTACTTTTATCGTATCGCCAAGTTGTAAGAAAATATCACCATGTGGCACCATTTCAATTCCTGCACGGCTAAGGCGGGTGAGTGTAAATTCCTGCTGGTGCAATTCCGGAATATCGCCCAATCTTTTGTGAGTAACAGCTGCTCTTGTCACCACAATATATCTTGATATTAAATCACTATCCGTTGCCGTTTTCAGATTCATGGTACTGGGTGGACCAATTAATAATTTCAGTTGTTCTATTTCCTGCCTGGAAGCTACTATCAGCAATACATCATTTTCAGAAAGAATAAGATCGGGAGTAGGTGTTATTATTTCTCCATTATGATACATTCTTGATATTACCACTGGTTCTTTTAATAAGTCAAATAATTTGCGCAGCGGCTGACCAACTAATTGTTTGTTTTCTAAATTCAGGTGAACGGAAACGGGACGGTTAGCCCGCAGCACTCCCAATTTTCGATGCAGCTCCTGTTCTTTATCAATTTTTACATTGAATATTTTTTTCAATAGCAACAACGATCCAATGATGCCAAATACTCCCAATGGATAGGTAACAGCGTAAGCTAATGTGATTAATGATTTGTCTGCAACTGTAACATGAAGATCAGTTACAGCAGCCTGGGCAGCACCAAGACCCGGAGTATTAGTAACGGCACCACTCATTACACCTGTCATCACAGAAATACTATTACCGCTAATTATATAAAGGATGACAGTGATGATAACACCTGTTGCCACGATTGCCATGGCCAGCAGATTATTAGTCATTGCATTCTTCTTCAATGAAGCCCAGAAACCGGGCCCTACCTGCAAGCCGATAGAGTAAACAAATAAGATAAGGCCAAACTCTTTAATAAAATGTTCGGTACCTTCGTCAACTTCTACTCCAAAATAAGAAAAGATAAGACCTGCAAATAATACCCATGTGATACCCAGTGAAATACCAGCAATTTTTATACGACCCATCCAGATGCCGATAGCAATCACCAGGCCATACATGATGACTGATTGAGCGATAGACGCCTTGGTAAAAAGATCGTTAAACCATCCGGGCATAAAAATTATTGAAGACAATGTACATCATTCATCATAAACAGGCAGCAGACAGATGCCCGCTACACTATTTATGATTTTTAAAAGGGCAAGTAATCAGCAGAGGTCAATCTCTCTCAGGCTGTAATCCCCATTGTTCGGGAGAACGCCATAAGGCAGAGAGAAGCAATTCCCGCATAAAGAAAAATTCTTTAGGCAGTTTATCATACATACGTTCAAATAATTCTTCGTGAGATAATAATTCCTTTTTACCTGGCTCACGGTCTACGGTCATAATTTTTGCAAAGTCTTCTTTAGTAAAATTTTCCAATCCGGTCCAGTCCATATCTTCATACCGTGGCATCCAGCCCATAGGACTTTCTACAGATGAAGCATTACCCCGGATACGTTCTACTATCCATTTCAACACCCGGATGTTTTCTCCAAAACCAGGCCATAAAAATTGACCTTTTTCATCTTTGCGGAACCAGTTTACACCAAATATGCGGGGTGCATTAGGAAGGTCACGGCCAAACTGCAGCCAGTGATTTACATAATCTCCGATATGATAACCCATGAATGGTAACATAGCAAACGGGTCATGACGTACTTTACCTACTTCACCAAAGGCAGCAGCTGTTGTTTCACTACCCATCGTTGTTGCCAGGTACACACCAAAGTTCCAGTTGAACGATTGGT
>JANMFO010000446.1:0-8274 GCA_031374245.1 Chitinophagaceae bacterium
GACAATTCAATACCCGGATTAGAATTAGATAAGGACGGAAATATCATTAAGTATGATATTGAAGCAGAGTGTCATTCTGTTTTTGCCAATATAAAAGCGGTATTAGAAGCCAGTGGCAGCAGTTGGGATAAGATTATTGATGTGACAGTATTTCTGACCAACATGAAAAAAGATTTTCCGATATATAATAAAATATATGCAGACTATTTTACTTCGGTACAGGCATGCAGAACTACAGTTGAAGTAAAAAGTTTACCGACACCCATTGCGATTGAATTAAAAGTTATTGCCACAATAGATTAACATGAATTTTCAAAATACACCTGGTTTTGCAAAAGAGCTGGATGAAAAAGATTCCCTTAAAGAATTTAGAAATAGTTTCTTCATTCCTCAACATCAAGGAAAGGATTGTATATACTTCACCGGTAATTCTCTCGGTCTGCAACCAAAAACAACAGGCAAGTATGTGCAGCAGGAATTAGACGATTGGGCAAAGCTGGGAGTAGAAGGACATTTTCAGGCCAAAAATCCCTGGATGCCTTATCATGAAATTTTTCCAAAACAATTATCAAAGATTGTTGGATGCAAAGAAAAGGAAGTGGTAGTGATGAACTCCCTCACTGTAAACCTTCATTTGTTGATGGTTAGTTTTTATCGTCCGTCAAAGCAGCGATATAAAATCATTTGCGAAGCAAAAGCATTTCCTTCAGACCAGTATGCATTTGAAACGCAGGCAAAATATCATGGCTTCAATCCTTCTGATGCGGTGATTGAAGTTTCACCAAGAGAAGGAGAGTATACAATACGAACAGAAGATATTCTTTCAACTATAAAACAGCACGGTGATAGCGTAGCAGTAGTTTTATTCGGGGGCGTCAACTATTATACCGGCCAGTTGTTTGATATGAAAATTATTACGGATGCTGCACATGCGGTGGGTGCTTATGCCGGATTTGATTTAGCCCATGCTGCTGGTAATGCAGAACTGCATTTGCATGACTGGAATGTTGACTTTGCCTGCTGGTGTTCGTATAAATATTTGAACAGTGGTCCGGGTGGTGTAGCCGGCGCATATATTCATGAGAAGCATGTAACGAACAAGGATTTGCCCCGGTTTGCCGGTTGGTGGGGTTATAAAAAAGATACCCGTTTCAAAATGGAGAAAGGTTTTGATCCGATACCGACAGCAGAAGGCTGGCAGTTAAGCAATGCGCCAATTTTATCAATGGCTGCTCATAAGGCATCGCTGGATATTTTTGATGAAGCAGGAATTGATAATCTTCATGCTAAACGAAAACAACTGGCAGCCTATTTGCATTTTGTAATAAATGATATCAACAGCCGGCAAACCGAAAAATTAATCGAAGTAATTACACCAGCAAATGAGAATGAAAGAGGTTGCCAGGTTTCGATGCTGATGCTTAAGAAAGGGAAAGAGATTTTTAATGAGCTGACAAATCAGGGAGTGATAGCTGATTGGCGGGAACCAAATGTTATTCGGGTGGCACCAGTGCCTTTGTATAATTCATTTGAAGATATATGGCGGTTTGGTGAAATTGTCAGAACTACGATTAGCAAAATTTAAAGGGATACTCGGAAATGAAAAAAGATGTTGCCATTATAGGAGCAGGGTTAGTTGGTTCTTTGTTGTCTATCTATTTAGCCAAAAGAGGGCATAAGGTTAGCGTCTACGAACGCCGTGGCGATATGAGGAATGAAAAATTAAGTGCAGGACGTTCTATCAATCTTGCATTAAGTGATCGTGGCCTGCTGGCTTTAGAAAAAGTTGGATTAGCGAATGAGATAAAGAATATTTCAATCCCCATGCATGGCCGTTCTATTCATAATTTGGATGGCAGCACTGCATTTCAACCTTATGGCAAGGAAGGACAATACATCAACTCAGTTTCAAGAGCTACTCTAAATATGAAGTTGATGGATTTGGCAGAACAGCACGGAGTAGAAATTCATTTCAATCATAAATGCTCTTCCATAGACTGGAAAGAAAACCAAATCACTTTTGAGCTTCCTAACCTCAAACTTCAAACTTCAAACTTCGAACTTCTTTTCGGTTCCGATGGAGCTTTCTCTGCTGCCAGGTTACAACACCAGTTGCAGCATGACAAATTCAACTACCAGCAATACTATATTGACTGCGGTTATAAAGAACTTACGATTCCACCAACAACATCAGGTGATTTTGCCATGGAAGTAAATGCCCTCCATATCTGGCCACGGAAAGATTACATGCTGATTGCATTACCCAACCTGGATAAAACATTTACCTGCACCTTATTTTTTCCTTTTGAAGGAGAAGCATCTTTCTCTAACCTTACAACAGAAGAAAAAGTGAAAGACTTCTTTCAAAAAACATTCCCCGATGCGGTACCGCTGATGCCGGATTATGTAAACGAATTTTTTACTAATCCCACTTCTTCCTTAGTGACGGTGAAATGTTTTCCATGGATAAGGGAAGATAAGTTTGCATTGATTGGCGATGCAGCACATGCTATTGTTCCTTTTTTCGGACAAGGCATGAACTGTGGTTTTGAAGATTGCCGGGTATTGGATGAATTAATTGAACAAAATGGCGATGACTGGAAAGCAATCCTTCAGCAATATCAAACACTTCGTAAACCTGACGGGGATGCCATTGCTGATTTAGCGATAAATAACTTTATCGAGATGCGGGATAAAATCGCCGACCCTAAATTCTTACTACAGAAAAAAATAGAAGCAAGACTACATGAAAAATATCCTGATAAATGGATTCCGGCTTACTCGCAGGTAACGTTCAGTCCGCATATCCGTTATTCTGAAGCATTGCAAAGAGGGCAGCGGCAAGAGGCGATAATGCAGGAAGTAATGAGGATGGATGGGATTGAAGAGAAATGGGATGGTGAAGAAGTTGAAAAAATCATATTGAGTAAGTTAACTAATTAACTTTGAACATGACCCGTCAGCAACTCGTAGAACAAATCAGAAAGAAAAAATCTTACCTCTGTGTTGGGTTAGATACCGACATTACTAAAATTCCCAAACATCTTTTAGCAGAACCCGACCCGGTATTTGCTTTCAATAAAGCAATTATTGATGCGACCAGGGATTTATGCGTTAGTTATAAAATTAATACTGCTTTTTATGAAGCATTGGGAGTAAAAGGTTGGGAAGCGATGGAGAAAACCGTTCATTATATTGGAAACGAACATTTCAAAATTGCAGATGCCAAACGGGGAGACATTGGAAACACATCAGACCAGTATGCTAAAGCTTTTTTTGAAGCACTGCCATTTGATTCAGTAACGGTTGCTCCATATATGGGGGAGGACAGTGTAAAACCTTTCTTGCAATACGAAGGTAAGTGGGCTATTGTATTGGGATTAACAAGTAATAAAGGAGCAAGTGATTTTGAATTGCAACAGATGGGTGATGGATTGTTGTATGAAAAAGTATTGCAAACAGTTTCCACCTGGGGTACTCCGGAAAATTTGATGTTTGTTGTTGGTGCCACACAGGCCGATTCATTTATCAATATCAGAAAATTAACTCCCCATCATTTTTATCTTGTTCCCGGTGTTGGTGCGCAAGGTGGAAGTCTAAAAGAGATTTCTGAAAAAGCAATGAATAAAGATTGCGGCATTTTAGTAAATGCAAGCCGGGCTATTATTTATGCTTCGGATGGAGAAGATTTTGCCGGGAAGGCAAAAGAAATTACAGCCGGATACCAGTACGAAATGAAAAAGTATCTTAATTAATTTTCCTTCTTAGGTATTGCCGGTGCAAAACTCCCCGATGGTTCACTAAACCATGGTACAATGTCAGTAATAAAAACACCTGCTGCAACGGCAGGATCAGTTTTTACATAGTTCTCCGCATCTTCCCTTGTTTTGCAATCAAGTATAAAAAGTCCCCGCCAGGTAAATTCATTTTTACCAAAAGGCCCAGCCGCTTTTAAGATGCCTTCATTGTACAATCTTTCCATATTTGAGAAATGGCCGGCAAAAATTTCCTTTCGCCGTAAAGTATCTGTAATCTCTTTATCCATCGGACCAGTTTTAAGTACTACCAACCAGAACTGTTTGACTTTTTCTTCCGGTTTTTTATTAAGGGAATCCTTCTGACTAAACGCTGGCTGAAGAATTGCAGCGATTAAAAGAACATTGAAAAAAAGAATGATTTTTTTCATACAACTTTAATTTTAGTGGCAGACTGTTTCCTGATTTGCCTAAGTCCACCGAGTATGGTACAAGGTACTGTTAGCAATAACCCCAGCCAGTCAGTAGTACTGAAATCTTCCCATTCAAAATTTGCAATTCCCAACATAATCAATAAAAGCAGAATGCCGGTAAGCAGCACATGAATAAATGTTTTACGGGTAGAAATTTTTGCTGTCACAAAGCCAGCTATCAAACAGCTTACCACAATAGTAGCTACAGCAAGTATCTTAAATAAACTGCTATTTTCCATACTTTCATCATCTCTGGAAGAGGTGGCCATAGTTAGTAATAAAATAAGATTTAACAGAGAAATTAGGACAAAGCCTGTTATTACACCCATCACAACAGATAAAATGTTTTGCGTTTTCTCTTTATTTGAGTATTCCTTCATAAACCAAATATCCCCTTTTTTCATTTAACCATTACCTTTGCGCCAACAAAAAAGATTGTTTTATGGCGGCCCGAACAGATAACTTTATTAGCCCTGATTATTTTAATGTAGATGAATTATTAACGGAAGAACACAAACTCATCCGTGAGTCAGTTCGCAGTTATGTAAAAAAAGAAATTTCTCCCATTATTGAGGACTATGCACAACGGGCAGAGTTTCCACAACAGATAGTAAAACAATTAGGGGACCTCGGTTGCTTCGGTCCAACTGTTCCAACAGAATATGGTGGTGGTGGCCTTGATTATATTTCTTACGGATTGATGATGCAGGAACTGGAGAGAGGTGATAGCGGTGTTCGTTCTACCGCATCGGTGCAGGGCTCATTGGTGATGTTTCCCATTTATGCTTATGGAAGTGAAGAGCAACGAAAAAAATATTTACCCAAATTGGCAAGTGGTGAATGGCTCGGTTGTTTTGGATTAACAGAACCCAATCATGGCAGCGACCCTTCCAATATGCTTTCGAATTTTAAAGATGCCGGCGATCATGTACTACTAAACGGTGCTAAAATGTGGATCAGCAATGCTCCTTTTTCACAAGTGGCTGTTGTTTGGGCAAAAAACGAAGCCGGCGAAATACATGGACTGATCGTTGAAAGAGGAATGGAAGGTTTTACTACGCCAACTACTCATGGTAAATGGAGTTTGCGGGCATCCGCCACCGGGGAATTAGTTTTTGATAATGTAAAAGTTCCTAAAGAAAATATTTTGCCGAATGTTAAAGGATTGAAAGGCCCCTTGGGTTGTTTAACGAAAGCAAGATATGGTATTGCCTGGGGTGCAATAGGCGCAGCAATGGATTGCTACGATACGGCTCTTCGATATTCAAAAGAAAGAGAACAATTTGGAAGACCAATCGGCGGTTTTCAATTGCAGCAAAAAAAGTTAGCGGAAATGGTTACAGAAATTACCAAGGCGCAATTATTAAACTGGCGGTTGGGTGTATTAATGAACGAAGGAAAAGTAACACCGCAGCAAGTAAGTATGGCTAAACGTAATGCCTGTGAAGTAGCAACAAACATTTGCCGTGATGCAAGACAAATGCTCGGAGGCATGGGCATTACTGGTGAATATCCTGTTATGCGCCACATGATGAACCTGGAGAGTGTGATTACTTACGAAGGCACTCATGATATTCATTTACTGATAACAGGAATGGATGTGACGGGGTTTAATGCATTTAAATGATAAGCAAATTTGAAGATATGTAAATATGCGATGGAAAAGAAAGACAACCTGATAGTTACACTGAGCCTTCAATTTGCATTAGATATAATTGTATTTACGGAAATGCTTCAGCAGTCTAAAAAATTCAATCTTGCCAATCAATTATTTCGAAGTGGAACTTCCATAGAGGCAAATGTCAGGGAAGCACAGGGGTGTGAAAGTAAAAATGACTTTATTCACAAAATGAAGATTGCTTACAAAGAGGCTGAAGAAAGTAAATATTGGTTTGAATTATGTGAACTCTCAGACAGCTACCCAATCCCGGGAAAATTACTTACTGATATAGTTTCGATATTAAAAGTGCTTGGAAAAATTATTAGTACAGCGAAGTCCTAAATTTGCATATCTGCATATTTACTTATTTGCACATTTGATTATGAAAATCTTCCTTATAGGATTCATGGGTTCCGGAAAAACACACTGGGGTCGCTTACTAAGCCAAAAACTTGGCATACCTTTTTTTGATTTGGACGAGCAGGTGACAGAACATGCCGCTAAATCTATTGTAGAAATATTTGCAGAAGAGGGTGAAGAGCATTTCCGCCTGCGGGAAAAAGATGTGTTGCATATCATTACAGAAAGTCATGATGCTTTTGTTATGGCCTGTGGTGGTGGCTCCCCCTGCTATTTTAATAATATTGAATACATGAATCAATCAGGTGTCAGTGTTTGGATTAATACACCCTTGGACACTATCTTTTCCCGGTTGAAAGGGGAGAAAGAAAAAAGACCACTGATAAAATCATTATCAGATGATCAGTTGAAAAATTTTATCAGTAAAAAATTTGCAGACCGTAAAATTTATTACGACCAGGCAGATGTAACGGTAGATGAAGAACCTCTTCAGTTGGATCAGCTTATTCAAAAAGTTTTACATGCATAAAAATTATATAGCTACCGCAGCCATCTTTGGCGGACTGGCAGTAGTATTAGGGGCATTTGGTGCACATGGTTTAGAAGGGCTTACCAAAGATGAAAAAATCCTTCATGGATTTCAAACCGGTGTGCAGTACCAGATGTATCATGCACTGGCTTTACTGGTAGTTGCTTTGCTGTATGAAAAATTTCCTGCCCGCTGGCTCACATGGGCTGCTACTTGTTTTATTGCCGGTACCCTTTTATTCTCCGGGTCATTATACTTACTTACATTTTTAAAATTGCAGGAAAGCAGTGCTGTGAAATTTGCAGGGCCAGTTACTCCGGTGGGGGGTGTTTTCTTTATTGCCGGTTGGTTATTTCTTCTGCTGGCGGCTATAAAAAGAAAATAATCAGAGTGGAAGTTCAAGTGTGGTAATAGTGCCATTATTATTTTCAATCTTAAAAATGCCTCCGATACTTTCCATTCTCCGGCCAATATTTTTTAAACCATTACCAAACTGTCTGAGGTTTTGTAAGTCTATTCCAACTCCGTTGTCTGCAATTGATATTTTTAAACGATGATTGAGTTCTATGTCAATTGTTATCAATGATGCTTTGGAATGTTTCAACGCATTGTTAAGAGTTTCTTTAATACACAGGAAAACATTACGTCGTTTATCTCCAGTTAGTTCCTTGTCAGGGATATTCTCCGGTGTATTTACTTTGCAGTCTATGTGAGTACCGTCAAAATATTCCAGTGCATACGAACGGATATAGGAGATAAGATTATCCAGCGTATCGTTACCACTGTTCATACTCCAGATAATCGCATTCATTTTATTCAGCACATCATTAGCCGAATGAGAAATCTTTTCAATTTCAATTGGGGTATTTTCTTTCATTTTGTTACGGGCAATCTCACTCATCAATCGAATGGCTGTCATGCCGGATCCTAATTCATCATGCATGTCTGCGGAAATACGTTCCCTTTCTTCCTGCTGGGCTTTGTAGACAGCTATTTCTTTTTCGTATTCTTTCAGTTGATTTTGTGCTTTCAGGGTTTCCCTTTCCCTGGTTTGTTCAATCAGCCGCCTGTTGTTTTTATGATTTAAACCACCGAGAAAGAAAACTAATTCAAGGAATAATCCAATTTCGTAATAAAATATGGAGGAACTGAAAATACCCGGTAGTGAATCAAGTATGTCCTGAACAAATGCAGCTAACTGAGAAATAAGAGAGAATATAAACAGGCAAAGGTTTCCCCAAAACAGGTAGCGCAACAGTTTGTCTTTCCAATGGCGTACACTATAAACAAGAAATATTATAACCATCAGTAACAGCATTACTTTGGTAGCATTTTCTGCCATATTTTCAGCACTAAAATTATTGCTGAAATAGTGGAAATAAGTGTAAGAGATTATTGATACTGTTGAAAGAATTAAACCAAAATTGTATAACTTATTAAGAAAAGGGTGATTTTCCCTGGTGTTGAGAAACCGTTGCATGAATATCATATAGAATA
>JANMFO010000418.1:0-2017 GCA_031374245.1 Chitinophagaceae bacterium
AACGGCATGACCAGTCCTCTGTTGGGAAATAAAGTGATGGGACTTCTTACTTCTTCTGTCTATAGTAAATTAATGGCATTTGCTGGTAAGAGTAAAACATCCATTGTGAATTTTGAAAATGGAAAAATTGTAATGCAAAACAATACGTACCCGAATGATGATGTGGCAGCCATATATAAAAAATATCCGAAGACCACTTTGAATACGGATTTAACCCGCCGGTTACCGAAAGGAAATATCCTGGCCTTAATAAACACCACTTATAATCCGCAAATGGGAATGGAGCTGATGCAGAAAAGTGGTTTTAAAGAAATGCTGGAAGATTTTAAAAAACCTTTACCGTTTGATTTCAATCTTGTCACAAGTGCTTTTGGGAGTAATATGATGCTGGCTGTTATAAAAACAGATGAAGCAACACTTGTTGATTCACTTACCAAATCAATGGACGGAATAAAGCTGGTCATGGCTATGCCAATTGCCAACAAAGCAAAGTTTGATGAACTGAGGGCTACCGTTAAAGGCTTAATGGTTTCTATGCAACAGGGAGAGGGCGGACCTAAAATGATGAAGGGGATGAACCCTGCTATAAAATATAATGACTCTCTTTTTGTATTATCCTTATCACCAGATGTTGCAACAGCCTTTCTCAATAACAGCGGCGCTGAGCCAATACCGGAATGGTTACAAGCAAAGAATCAATACCCAATGGTAATGGCAGTAAATATGAGTGAAATTTTTAAGATGGTGCTGGGTAAAAGAAGGTCTGCTAAAAACGGAAAGGAAGAAGAAATGCTGATGAATATGTTTGATGAGATGATTGTGTATGGAGGCAATTATGAAAATGAAGGCCTGAATACTACTATGGAATTTCAATTCACAAACAAAACCGATAATGCACTGAAGCAGCTATTTGATTTGCTCAATTTAGTGGCAGATAAAAATAAAACGGTTGCAAGCGAAGAAGCCACTAAAGTTGAAGATATCAAAATGGAAGAAGCACCAGCGGTAGTAATGGACACTCTTCCACCTCCCCCGCCTAAACCAATTAAAAAAACAATGGTGAAGCCGAAAGCGAAAGGGTAATAAAATATATTTATTTAAATAAAAAAGCCAGCTTCCTATTGAAGCCGGCTTTTTTACAAGTAACTGTGTCCGCTATTATTAGTTTTGTGCAATCCTGATTGCTACTTTTTTATAATTGGCACTTGCCTTTACGTTTGTGTTTCCAACCAACTCTAAGTGTACTTCTGTAGGAATAGTGCTGCTAACACCAGGGTTTTGAATATTGATTGTTATTTCTCCAAAGCTGCTATTAGCCGGTATGGTCAATGTATTACCAGTTGTATAATGCGTACCAGAAATAGCAAGAATATTAGGAGCTGTAGGAACAGCTTCTGTCATTACACGATAAGTAAGTAATTCATCAGTTGAACGCTGTGCGCCAACAAGGTTAACTCTTAACTTAACTGTACCGGAAGTTCTGGTAATAGTAGGATCCAAGGTAGTACTTACACCACGGCCATAACCAGCAGCCCTTACAAGAATAGGATAAGTATATCCTACCGCAACAGAGTTAAACACTGTAGCATCAAACTCAACAACAGAGTCACCCGTAAAGGTTTTATCCTCTTCTTTAATGCAAGAAGTCAGGAACAGGGAAACAAGTCCTATATAAACTAAAAATGAATATTTTTTCATGTCGTAATTTTTTCTGTTTTAATATTAATACCCAAAGTTTTGTACCATATTAGGGTTCCCATCTACTTCGTTTATTGGTATCCTTGGTAACAACCTGAAGTCTGTTGCAGGTAAAGAAACAACTGGGTTTGTTTTAGTGATAGTTAAGCCATACCGCTTCAAATCAAAGAAACGAAGACCTTCAAAAGTATACTCTAACATCCGTTGCCTTAATATTTCATCCAATAAAGCCGGTCCTGTAAAATCCTGAACACCTGGAATTATAAAACCAACATACCGTGCTGTACGGATAACATTCAAATCATTCCACGCACCAACC
>JANMFO010000220.1:0-8283 GCA_031374245.1 Chitinophagaceae bacterium
AAAATCACTTTTTTTATTGTTGGACAGGATGCTGCTATTGAAAAGAATCATAAAGTACTTCGCAGTATTGTTGAGAGAGGGCATGAAGTCGGTAATCATTCTTTTCATCATGAGTCCTGGCTTAAAACTTATTCTAAAGAAAAGATAGAAGCGGAAATTGAAAAAGCTGAAGAAGCAATACTGAAAGCAACAGGTAAGCGGACAAATATGTTCCGCGGGCCTGGATTCAGCTGGAGTTATGATCTATTAGGAGTGCTGCAAAAACGTAATTATAAATTTGACGCATCTACTTTACCGACATACATTTCACCTCTTATGAGGCGCTATTATTTCTGGAAATCAAAACTTACAAAAGAAGAAAAGGAAAGCAGGAAAGAGTTGTTTGGTTCATTTAAAGAAGGGTTTTATCCGCTTAAACCTTACGACTGGAAATTGGGCAATAACCAAACACTGCTGGAAATTCCGGTAACTACAATGCCTGTTTTTAAAATCCCTTTTCACCAAAGTTATCTTCTATATATCAGTGGGGTGTCTGTTTGGTTAATGAAAGTCTATTTACGGTTTGCAATTTTTATGTGCAGGATAACAAAAACACAGCCCAGCTATTTACTGCACCCGCTGGATTTGGTAGGAAAAGATCATGTACCATCTCTTGCCTTTTTCCCTGGAATGAACATTAAAAGTGAGAGAAAGTTGAAAATTTTTGAAATAGCAATGGGGATATTAAAAAAGAATTTTGAGCTTTTACCTATGTCGGAATTTTCAGACAGGCTTTCACCAGATCGTAGAGTAAAAGTACTTAAGCCCGATAAGCAGGCTTAGCGAGATGTTTTTTTGCTTCAATTTATAAATTTTGGTATGTGAAATATTATAAACAATGAAAATTTTTTCAATCGTAGGTGCAAGACCCCAGTTCATCAAACTGGCTCCTTTATCATCCCGGCTTACTGGCTTGCATGATGAGGTAATTGTACATACCGGACAGCACTATGATTATGCTATGTCTGAAAAGATTTTCGAGGATCTCGGAATCAGAAAACCAGATATTCACCTGGAGATAGGTTCTGGTAGTCATGCTTTTCAAACTGGTGAAATGATGGTACGGCTGGAAAAAGCTATGATTGAATTAAGGCCGGATGCAGTTATAGTTTTTGGGGATACAAATTCAACACTTGCAGGAGCTATGGCAGCCGCCAAGCTAAGTATACCTATCATTCATATTGAAGCAGGGCTAAGAAGCTATAACAGGAAAATGCCTGAGGAAATTAACCGGATTTTGGCTGACCATGTTTCGGAATATCTTTTTGTGCCAACTCAAACTGCTGCAAATATTTTGAAAACCGAAGGGTTGGAAAAGAATACTTTTTTGACCGGCGATATTATGGTTGACACAATGGAGAATAATTTAAAAATTGCCCTTCAAAAATCGACTATAATTTCTAATCTGAAACTTGATGATTGTGAGTATAGCCTGCTTACCCTTCATCGAAATTATAATGTGGATGATACAGGCATATTAGAGCACTTATTAAATCAGTTAGGTGAGCTTGAAGAAAAAATTATTTTTCCTGTTCATCCAAGAACAAGAAAAATGCTTCCTTCATCTTATTCAGTTCCCGGAAATATTCAAATGATAGAGCCCCAGGGATATTTGGATTTTATAACTCTTGAAAATTCGGCAAAAAGAATAATTACTGATTCCGGCGGTATTCAAAAAGAGGCTTACATTCTTCGCAAGCCATGTATTACGCTCCGGACTGAAACAGAATGGGTGGAAACGGTTGAAGAAAAATGGAATTTACTGATTAATCCTTCGGAGAAAACAATTGCTTCAAAAATATTTAATTTTAAAACACCTGAAGTGCAAAGAGATATTTTTGGGAAAAATGTAACTGATAAAATGATAAATATTATCAATGCAATTAAATAGGCTTGGGAAAAAATCAAAGCCAGGCTTATATTTTAATTTATTGAATGGTACAAATTTCAGAACTAATTTTTTCTCAGCTATCTCTATTTTAAACCTGAATGTATGAAAAGAACTTGCAGATCCTTTATATCTTGCAGCGAAGAGAAAGTTCTTCTTTTAACAAAGAAAGGATACCCGATAAAAGAGTGTAAAAAATGCGGACACAGGTTTACACAGTTGCAACAAGTGGAAAATCATCTTGAAGAAGTATATTCAGATGCATACTTTTTTGCTGGCAAAGATGGCTACCCTGATTATTTAAGGGAAAAGGATTTGTTGTATAAATCAGGGCTTAATTATGCGAAGATTTTATCAAAATATACCAACCCCGGAAAAGTATTAGATGTTGGGTGTGCAGCAGGTTTTATACTTAAGGGACTTGAAAAATCAGGCTGGAGTTGTTATGGGGTTGAGCCCAACGACACCATGGCTTCTTATGGAAGAACTGAGTTAAATCTTGATATCCGGACAGGTGGTTTGGAGACCTATGAATCCAATCAAAAATTTGATCTGGTTAATTTAATTCAGGTGATCGGCAGTTTGTATGATCTTGATAAGTCGTTGTCTACTATATCGGGTCTGCTAAATCAGGGTGGCCTTGTAATGGTTGAGTCTTGGGACATGAAAAGTTTCGCAGCAAGAATAATGGGGAAAAATTGGCATGAGTACTGTCCACCAAGTGTAATAACCTGGTTTTCGGATAAAACATTAACCCAGCTATTTAATTCTTATGGGTTTGAGTTGGTTGCTAAAGGACGTCCGGTTAAAAGAATTAATATCAATCACGGATTATCTCTCTTTGATGAGAGTTTTCCAAAATTCCCTTTAAAAAAACAGATATTAAAATTCTTTAGCCGTGCGGTTGGAAAGTATAATATGCGATATCCACCTGTAGACTTGAAATGGTATCTCTTCAGGAAATTATAGATATGACTAAGGATGAAAATTTATTTATTTTTGTAAGAACTGCCTGATTAAAATGGATTAAAGAATAGTTCAAAATTATGAGTTCAGTAACCAAAACTTTCATCAGCATTGTTGCCCCATGTTATAATGAGGAAGCTATATTAGAAACTCATCTGAGTACAGTAGTAAGCTATCTTGAAAGCTTAAGTGAAAAGTACCGTTGGGAAATTATAATTGTTAATGATGGCAGCAAGGACAGGACTGGAGATATTGCTGATGAGCTTGAGATAAAAAATCCTAATATCCGGGTTATTCATCACCCGGTAAATCTTAATCTCGGCATTGCTTTACAAACCGGCTTTCGGCATTCAAAAGGCGATGTGATTGTGGTAATTGATATTGACCTGAGTTATGCAGTTGATAATATTGAAAAACTGGTTGACAAACTTTTAGAAGAATGCGCAGATATTGTGTTAGCCTCACCTTATATGAAAGGGGGTAAAGTTACGGCGGTTCCTTTCTTCAGAAAAATAATGAGTAAATGGGTAAATAGATTTATGAGGATGGCTTCCCAGGATAAGTATCACACATTTACCGGGATGGTAAGAGCATACCGCAAAAGCTTTATTACTTCTTTAAACCTTAAGACCAGGGATTATGAAGTAAACCCTGAGATTATTTATAAAGCAATGATACTGAGGGCACGAATTGTGGAAATTCCGGCTCATCTTGATTGGACTGAGCAGAATAAGTTTGCCGGGAAAAGAACTTCAAGTATGCGGGTCATCAGGGGAACACTTTCTGGAATGATGTCTGCATTTATTTTTCGCCCATATATTTTTTTTATGATCATTGGGGTAATTTTATTATCACTTTCTCTCTATCAGTTAATATGGTTACTTTATGATACACTGGTAGCATGGAATGCAATTAATCATCAATCAGTTCAAGTTGACTATCCTTTTTCATACAGTCTTTCTTTGCAGTTTAAAAAGAATCCACAATCATTTTTGGTTGGAGGGATAACTTTTCTCGCTGCTATACAATTTTTAAGTATCGGTTTTATTTCTCTTCAAAGCAAACGGTATTTTGAAGAGCTTTTTCATCTGGGGAGTAGTATTAGAAGGCAAAATGCGAAACATAACTAAGATGAATACATAAGACTTATTAGGTAAGCCTTTAATGCGATAATTAGTAAATACGTATGTAAAATAAATAGTAATTAATTGAGAAATATAACCCACTATTTTTCAGGTAATTTAGTGAATGATTAAAAAATGTACTATTTATATAGATAAAATATTTGTATGTTAATTATTAATAAAAAAGAAAAACTGCTAAATAATCCGTTTTTATTATTCTCCCCTTTTTTATTATTTTTTATTATACTGGCAGTCTCCTCTCCAACAGATGGTTTATCAGGAGATCAGGGCAGGTATTTGCAGTATGCCAGAAATCTTGTTCATGGTTTTTATGCTGATCCATCCAGGCAAATATATCTTGATAATGGCCCTGGTTACCCGATATTCCTGATGCCTTTTGTAGCATTACGGCTACCGTTAATATGTATAACTTTATCCCATGCGATACTACACTATTTGTCTATAGTTTTACTTTTTAAAGTAATTAAACAAATAGCTTCTTTACGAGTTACTTTGCTATGTAGTTTTTTCTGGGCTTTTTATTTTCATGCGTATAGTGCAATACCTTTTATTTATTCTGAAGTATTCGCTTCATTTTTAATCACTTTATTATTGTACTGTTTAGTAAAAGCATTTAAAAGTGAGAACCCCTCTACGGTAAAGAAGTATCTTATTTTTTCAGGTATTATTGTAGGGTATATAGCACTGACTAAGAATATATTTGGATATGTTCTAATGGCGCTGATAATTTCAGCTGTAATACTATGGCTGAAAAACAGAAAAACAGTAAACTATAGAAAATGTATGGTTGTTTTAGGAGTAGCATTGATTACCACCATGCCTTATTTAGCATATAGTTATAGTTTTTCCAAAAGGGTTTTTTTCTGGGGTTCTTTAGGGGGTAATAATCTATACTGGATGACAACCCCTTATGAAGAAGAATACGGTACTTGGTTTCAGGCCTATGTTCCTGCCAGACCTGATTCTATTTCTGAGCCATATTTTCTTCCTGGTAGTGGTAAATCAATAAGACTGAATCACCAGAAAGATCTTGAAGAAATTCATAAATACAAAGGGATAGCACAAGATGATGCGTGGAAACGGGCATCATTCCGGAATATAAGAGAGCACCCGGGTAAATATTTGCAAAACTGCTTCAGCAATATCGGAAGAATATTGTTTGAAATGCCACATTCCTACATGATTCAACGACCCGGAAATCTGCTCAGGCTTCCATTAAACGGAATTATAGTTGTATTACTGCTATTTCTTGTGATTCCAACTTTAATAAACTGGAGAAAGATATTTTTTCCAATACGTTTTTTATTATTCTTTGTTTTACTATATCTCGGGGCAAGTACTTTGGCATGTGCGGAAAGCCGGATGTTTACCTTGGTAGTACCATTATGGCTTCTTTTTATTGCTTACATGCTACCCAGGACTGTTACAATAAAATTTAGATTTGGTGAAGCAGACAAGAAGACAAATTGACCTGCTGATTTTTAATAAATTTTATTCATTCATTATATAGGTATTACAAGCACATAGCGAAATATGAAAATTATTCTTGTTAATTACCGCTATTTTATTTCAGGTGGACCGGAGCGGTATCTCTTTAATATTAAAGAACTATTGCAGCGGAATGGACATGAAGTAATCCCGTTCAGTATCAGGCATAATAAAAATATAGATTCGAAATATAATGATTATTTTATGAAACCGATTGGAACAGGAGATGAAGTGTATGCAAATGAATATAAAAAGAATAGTATCAGGACTGTTTTTACTGGTTTAAGCAGAATGATGTATTCATTTGAAGCAAAACGAAAACTTAAAAAATTAATTAAGGACGTTCAGCCAGATATTGTCTATGTAATTTATTATCAGAATAAAATGTCAGCAAGTGTAATTGATGCTGCTTATGAAATGAAGATACCGGTAATACAACGTATCTCTGATTTTGGCCATATTTGCGCCAATAATATTTTTTATATATACCAGGAAAACCAGATTTGTGAACGATGCCTTCATGGAAGCAGGTTCAATGCAATAAAACATAAATGTGTAAATAATTCTTACATAAACTCTTTTTTAAAAGTACTCGCATTAAAAATTCAGGACTATCGAAAAACAGTAAAAAAGATAGCGGCATTTGTAATACCAGCAGAATTTACAGCGGAAAAATTCAAAGAATTCGGAATACCTGGGAAAAAAATACATTGTATACCAACTTTTTATAATAATTCTTCAGATAGTAGTGCTGTCAGCTATGGAGATTTTTTTTTGTATGTAGGTAGGGTAGACCGGGATAAAGGAGTTTTGACAATGGTAAAAGCATTTGAAGGGACTGATTATAAACTTATAATTATTGGTTCATCAAGCGACGGCTACGATGAGTTTATAAAACAGTACTTAGCAAACAAGAAAAGCAACATTACATTTTTAGGTAAACTGGATTTTAGCGAAATAAAAAAATACTTACAATCCTGTTTATGTACCATTTGCCCTTCTGAATGTTATGATAATATGCCGAATACAGTGTTAGAAAGCTATGGGTATAAAAAAACGGTTATAGCCTCAAGACTTGGGGCCCTTATTGACATGGTTGCTGAAAATGAAACAGGACTGAATTTCATAGCCGGAGATCATCTGGATTTGCGTTCAAAAATAGAGTACATGTTTGCAAATAAGAACGAAGCGATAAGAATGGGTGAAAAAGCTAAGGACAGACTTTCTGTTGAATATTCTGAAAACCTGCATTATGAACGGCTAATTCATTTATTTAAATCAGTAAGCAATGCAGCTAGTTAATAACATTATAAGGCGATTAGGGAAAAAGGATTATAGTATTGATACTAATCTTTCTAAGCGGGAAATTTTTATTATTATTAAAGAAAAATTTTTCTGTCTTTTGAGGGGATTTTATTACCGTATTTTTTTTAAAAAGAGTAGTGGATTACTATTTGTTGGTAAAAGGTGTAAGATTAAACATTGCCATAAAATAAAGGCTGGGAAAACAATAACAATTGGTGATAATGTTGAAATTAATGCATTGTGTAAAGAGGGAATACAGATGGGAAATAATGTATCAATTCTTAGAAATACAATAATTGAATGTACAGGTGTAATAAGAAATTTGGGCGAGGGACTGGTTATTGGGAACAATGTGGGAATTGCTCAAAACTGTTTTATACAGGTAAGAGGAAAAGTTATTTTAGGTAATGATATTATGTTTGGTCCCGGAGTTTCGATTTTTTCTGAAGATCATCGATTTACTGATGTAAGCAAACCGATGATTGAACAACCAGAAATAAGAAAAGGGGTGATTATTGAAGATGATGTTTGGGTTGGTACCCGGGCAGTAATTCTTGGGGGTGTTACAATTGGAAGAGGTAGCATTATTGCAGCCGGATCTATTGTTAAATCTTCTGTTCCTCCTTATTCTATTGTAGCCGGAGTGCCTGGCAAAATCATAAAATCCCGCAACCAGGGTTGATAAATCTTCATATTAAATTTATTTCAATAGTTTACTTTTGGAAGTGTACAAAATTTAAAAAATTGATTTGCAATATGATAAGCTTAGTTTTCGTTAAGCATATTCAAAAATATCGTTTTATTATTAAAACTATCAAAACCAGTATAATATGGCGCTGAAAAAGAAAGTATATATCGCCGGATCAGGCGGAATGTTAGGAGAAGCATTCTATCATCAGTTTAAGGATGATTATGAAATAAAATGTACTGATAAGGACGTAAATGAGCCTTGGCTTTCCTTTCTCGATTTTAGGAACTTTGAAGAATATAAAAAAGATGTTATTGCATTTAAACCAGATTACCTTTTTCACCTGGGTGCATATACTGATTTAGAATTCTGCGAAAAAAATACCGAAGACACATATGCCACTAATACTATGGCGGCTGAAAATGCAGTATATATAGCTAATCAATTAGATATTCCACTTTTATATATAAGCACAGCCGGAATATTTGATGGGGGGAAAGATTTATATGATGATTGGGATTTGCCAAATCCTCTGGGTGTGTATGCAAGGTCAAAATATATGGGTGAAAGATATGTTGCGGAAAATGCTAAACGTTTTTTGATTTGCCGGGCGGGATGGATGATGGGTGCCGGTCCAAAAAAGGATAAGAAGTTTATTCAAAAACTTATGAAGCAATTGAAGGATGGGAAGAAAGAATTATTTATAGTTAACGATAAAGATGGTACGCCAACTTATACACATGACTTTGCAAAAAATGTAAAAG
>JANMFO010000246.1:0-5983 GCA_031374245.1 Chitinophagaceae bacterium
TCATCCCCTTCTATGATATTGATAGCATTAACTCCAGTTTGTCTTGGTCGGCTAAAATCTGCCAACTCAGTTTTTTTAATAATTCCTTTTTTGGTACAAAGAACGATGTTATGAGAGTTTACAAATTCTTCGTCTTTCAAATCCTTAACATCAAGGATAGCTCTTACCTTATCATCCGGCGGCAATTGCATCAGGTTTTGAATAGCACGGCCTTTACCTGTCTTCTCTCCTTCCGGAATTTCATATACATTCAACCAATACACCCTTCCTTTTTCGGTAAAGAAAAGCATGGTATGGTGAGTGGATGCAACAAAAAGATGTTCGATATAATCTTCATCCCTGGTTTTGCCACCCATCACTCCTCTTCCACCGCGACGTTGAGACCGGAATTCGTCAGCCGGTGTACGTTTGATATAGCCAAGATGTGAAATGGTGATCACCACATCTTCTTCTTTGATAAGGTCTTTTATTTTTACTTCATCATCGAGATAAGTGATTTCAGTTCTTCTTTCGTCACCGAATTTTTCTTTTATCTCGAGTAATTCAGTTTTGATAATGTCAAACCTCATTCCTTCGTTGCCTAATATTTCATTCAGGTGGGCAATCAATTTCATCAATTCATCAAACTCTGCTATAATCTTATCCCTTTCCATTCCGGTAAGGCGTTGTAACCGCATTTCAAGTATTGCCTTAGCCTGAATTTCATCTAAACCCCAACCAGCATTTACCAGATTTTCTTTGGCCGTATCCGGTGTATCGGATGCCCGGATTAATGCTATCACTTCATCCAAATGGTCTAGTGCAATCAGGTAACCTTTTAATATATGTGCCCTTTTCTCGGCTTCTCTTAATTCAAATTGTGTACGTCGCACTACCACTTCATGGCGGAATTCCACAAACTCACTTATCAGGTCTTTCAGGTTCAATGTTCTTGGTCTTCCTTTTACGATAGCAACATTGTTGATACCGTATGAAGTTTGCAGGTCAGTAAGTTTGTATAACTGGTTGATGATAACATTGGCAATAGCATCTCTTTTCAAATCAACCACTACCCTTGTGCCTTCTTTATTATTTGATTCATTATTTACATGGGCAATACCTTCAAGTATTTTTTCATTTACCAATTCACCAATACGGTTAGTCAGTGCATCACGGTTTACCTGGTAAGGTACTTCGGTGATAATGATTTGTTCCCGGCCGCTGGCTTTTGTTTCTACTGTTAATTTACCCCTTACTACTACTCTTCCACGGCCAAAGTGCATAGCCGCTTTCACACCTTCCATGCCATAAATAACACCACCGGTTGGAAAATCAGGAGCTTTTACATGCTGCATCAGTTCATCAATAGTGATTTCCCTGTTGTCAATATATGCAATGCATCCATCTATTACTTCTGATAAATTATGCGGCATCATGTTAGTAGCCATACCAACAGCAATACCACTGGAACCATTTATTAATAACTGCGGAACCCTTGCAGGAAGAACAGTTGGTTCTTTTTCAGAATCGTCAAAGTTTAACTGGAAATCAACCGTATCTTTTTCAATATCATCCAGCATATGCTCAGCAAGTCTTTCCAATCTTGTTTCTGTATAACGCATGGCTGCCGGGCCATCACCATCCTGGTTACCAAAGTTACCCTGGCCATCCACCATTGTATAACGCATACTCCACTCTTGCGCCATACGCACCATCGCATCATATACTGAAGTATCGCCATGCGGATGGTACTTACCCAATACTTCTCCCACAAGACGGGCTGATTTTTTATACGGCTTATTATAATGCAGCCCCAGTTGATTCATCGCAAATAAAATGCGGCGGTGAACCGGTTTTAATCCATCCCGTGCATCAGGCAAGGCACGGCCAACTATTACCGACATTGAATAATCAATGTAGGCAGTCTTCATCTGTTCTTCTATGTTTACGGGGATGATACGGTTACTATCCTGCGTTTCCAGTGGTTCTAAATTGTCTTCCATGTTCAGTTTTTTCTTCTTCTTTTTTCTGTGATTTTAGTCTGGAAAACGGGTCTTTTTTCAACCCGTTTTTAAAGTCAGCAAATTTAACTTTTTCAGACTTGAAAACCTGATAAAATATCCTGTTTTTTGCCCTTTTTTCTCCAGATATGGGGATTACTTTTTTGTAGTAAAATTCTCCAATTTATAACAAGGCTTTTACAGTTAACGGCATAGAATTTTCGTTATTGAACAAGTAATTCAACCAACCAACCAATGAATAGTTACATCCTCCTCCGGAACAACAAAGAAAGCAGTTCCCTCAACCTGGAAGCCTTGCTGCAATCAGGTTTGAAATCCACCGACCTTATTTGGGTAGAATGTCAAAGCGTTTGCTGGCAGCATCCTCATGAAATAGCCGAGCTAAAAGCCCTTGTGGCTGGTAGCAACAGTCAGCCCGTTGTTGAGCAAGTAAAAAGTCAACTATTAGAAAGTAGTAACGATACGGATGAAATAATTCCTGAAAAAACGGTTGAAAATAAATTGGTTTTTGTAGAGCTACCCGCCTCCCCCGCCTCCGTAAATTTGGCTAAAAAGCAGAGCAACGAAGATGTTTTATCAGACTTACATAAATATGGAGGCTTATCTGTTTCGGAGAAACAACCAAGTGAAAAAAAGCCTGATGATATTAGTATAAAATATTCCCGCCCATTGGATGAGATAAAAGAAATGTATGTAAAGAATCTGGAGAAGCAAAACAAGTCGCAGAAAGCTGATATCAAAATAAAATTACCAAAGGAGTTTAAAAAAATAGCTGTTTATGCCGGATTGGTAATTGCAGGTGCCGGATTAATGCTTCTGATTAATAATATTGGTAGGAAAAAATCATCGGCTATTGCGCAACAAAATACTGTAACAAAACCTGTAGAGGCTTTACCGCCAGAGCCTGTACAAAATAGTATTCAGGAACCTGTTGTTGAGCAAAGTGAATTACCTGCTGACGAAGTTGCTGCGCCAACAGTTGAGAAAGAAAATTTGGAGGTGCCAGTTAAAAAATCAACATTTGAGAAAAAAGAAAGCGAAAGCAAAGAGACAATAGCTGTTAATAACGAAAAGGTTGAAAAAGATAAACAGGAAGTAAAAGAGGCTATAGTAGCAAAGCCTGTATCAACCGAAAGCATTTCTTCTAAGCTATCATTAAAAGCTAATGATTATGTTGTTGGTTCTTTTGGTGGAATCCGCAACCTTGAGATAACACTTCAGAATGATTCAAAATATTTGCTGGATAAAGTAGCTGCGGAATTGCAATACCTGAACCCGGAAGGATTGATTCTTAAAACGGAGAATATCTATTTTCAATCGGTGTCCCCGGGGCAAAAAGAAACAGTGGCTGTTAAGAAAAGCAAACGGGGTGTAAAAATTAACTACAAGATTACCAGCATAGAATCAAGAGTGCTAAATAACGGTACAGCAGGATTGTAATTCTGAATTTACTTTTATCTCCTTTTTAAATAATTACATCCGGTAAAATTTTAGTAATTATACGGGTGTTTATTCAGCTGTAGTTTAATTTTTTCGTCCTAATTTTCCGTTCTGGTTCAACGCAATGCTTATGAAGACAATATTATTATTTGGCGCAGGCAAATCGGCTACCGTTCTTATTGACTATTTACTGGAAAATGCAGTGGCAGAAAACTGGCAGGTGGTGGTGATAGATGCAGATTTAAAATTAGCTCAGTCAAAGATTGGTGGTTCGCCAAGGGCTACCGCAGTTTCATTCGACATTACTAAAAAAGATGAAAGGATAAAAAAAATCCGTCAGGCAGATATAGTTATTTCCATGCTTCCTCCTTTTCTGCATATTGAAGTGGCAAAGGATTGTGTTAGGTATCATAAACATTTACTAACTGCATCGTATGTAGATGATGATATACGGAAATTGCAAGCAGATATTGAAAAGAATAAACTTTTCTTTTTATGCGAAATGGGATTAGACCCGGGTATTGACCACATGAGTGCTATGAAAATATTTGATGATATCAGAAGCAAAGGCGGTCATATCACTTCTTTTCAATCTCACTGTGGCGGACTTGTAGCCCCTGAGAGTGATGATAATCCATGGCATTATAAAATAAGCTGGAACCCCCGCAATATTATCATGGCCGGAAAAGCTGGTGCACATTACCTGGAAAGTGGTGTAGAAAAAAGATTGACCCACGAAGAATTGTTTACGGCGGAAAGAGTAGTTGAAATCCCAGAGATTGGTTTTTTAAGCTGGTATCCTAACCGTGATTCACTTTGTTATATGCCGCTCTATGGTTTGCAGGATACCAAAACATTCATCCGCACCACACTCCGTCATCCTGATTTTATGTATGGTTGGAAGAATATTATTGACCTGAAACTGACAGATGAAACAAAGCAATATGAAACGGACGGCAAAACATTGTACCAGTTATTTAAAGAGCATATGGATAAAAATGGTTTTGGTGAATGGCTGGAACAAAAATTAACAGAGCGGTTTGCCGAAACAAAAAGTATGATGGAAAACCTCATGAAATTAATGGAAGCAGAAAATGAAGCCATTGATGAAGGCGAAACAACACCGGAATCATTTATGACAGCGGATGAAAAGGGAAATATTGAAGAGATCGCCGTTGATGATGTAAAAAACAAAGCCGCTTCTTTTGTAGCGCATAAAATGCATGAAGCTAATCTGACATTAAAGCAACTTTTCTTTTTAGGCTTGGATGACCAGGATACTTTAGTTAATAAGGGATTGTGCAGCCCTGCTGATATTTTACAATTTGCGGTTGAGAAAAAACTCAGCCTCAGGTCGTATGATAAAGACATGATTGTAATGCTGCATGAGATTGAATACACGGTCAACGGTCAACAGTCAACAGTCAACAGTTCCCTGGTAGTAAAAGGAGAAAACAGTTTACGAACTGCTATGGCAAAAACAGTGGGCCTGCCATTAGGCATTGCTGCTAAACTAATTTTAAATGGTACAATTAAACTTACAGGGTTACATATTCCTACATCAAAAAAAATTTATGAACCAGTATTAAAAGAACTAGAGCAATTAGGCGTAAAATTTCAGGAAACAGTTATAAATTCTTAAGTAGTTCGGTTAACTCCTTCACTCCTTCTGTTGCTGGCTTTTCTATTAAAGTAAGGTTTCGCATGGCGGATGTATAAGGAATCTTTTTATCTACAATATACTTTGGTGTTTCCAATGCCACATAGTTAATTAATCCGGCTGCTGGATACACTACTAATGAAGTGCCGACCACTACAAAAATATCCGCTGCATAAACAATCGGAACGGCTTCTTCAATTTTAGGAACAGGTTCTTCAAACCAAACAATATAAGGGCGGAGTTGTGCACCGTCGGCAGCCTCATCACCCAATTTTATATCGCCTCTTATTTCTGAGACCAATGTTTCATCCCATTCACTCCTCATCTTGAAAATTTCTCCATGCAGGTGCAAGACATTTGTGGAACCGGCCCTTTCATGCAGGTCGTCTATATTTTGAGTAATGATGGTAACATCAAAATCTTTTTCTAACTCCGCTAAACCATAATGTGCAGTATTAGGTTTTGCATCAGCTACATTTTTTCTTCGTTCATTATAAAAATCAAGAACGAGTTGCGGATTTTTTCTCCACCCTCTTCGTGTGGCTACTTCTGTTACTTCATATCCTTCCCATAGACCGTCGCTATCACGGAAAGTTCTTAAACCGCTTTCTGCACTGATGCCTGCACCGGTGAGTATGACTAATTTCTTTTTTGCCATACTCAAATGTAAAACAGAATTATTTGTGGGCCTTGTTTCTATCTGGCCGCTATTCCTGTTAATCTTTATTTTAATCATTTTTTATAGACGAATGAAAACGGTAAAACCAAAACAAGCCTGATAAACTAATTCTGTTTTACATTTGAGTATGGCAAAAAAGAAATTAGTCATACTCACCGGTGCAGGCATCAGTGCAGAAAGCGGTTTAAGAACTTTCCGTGATAG
>JANMFO010000029.1:0-39605 GCA_031374245.1 Chitinophagaceae bacterium
GCCGCTTCGTGGAGTTGCCTGATGCCACTTAGTGAACGTTCCGTTGCAAAAAAATCCAGAACGTTCACTAAGTGGCATCAGGCAACTCCACGAAGCGGCATCATAAACATCCTGGTCAAGTGGTAATCCGTTACGAAGGCAATCTATCAACCGCCAATCCATTATGAAATCCATACCACCATGTCCGCCTACTTCTTTAGCGATAGAGCCGATATGATTAACAATGGGAGGAGAATATTTTTTATACAAGTCATCAAGCTCTTCTTTTTTTATCCAGCTATGACCAAAAGCAACTTTCTCCGGCCCGGGCCATTTTTGCGCTGCACCCTTTGTGCCACTTACCAAATGTATTCTTGAATAAGGCCGTATAGTAGATACATCATGCTGCACCATAATTGATTTGCCTTTGTTGGAGCGAATTAATGTAGTATTCATATTACCCCGAAAAGGCTTGTCAACATATTCTTTAAAGAAATCATCTTTTGCCGCCAGATCCTTTACCATATTATTCATGGTAAAATCATTGGTGCTCATACTTACAAGGTGATCAAATTTATCACCCCTGTTAATATTCATACATTGCGCCACCGGGCCAAGACCATGTGTGGGGTATAAATTTCCATTGTGACCGATATTTTCTTTTAACCGCCACATATCAGCATATGCTTTTTTGTTGAACATCCAGTCTTTTGTCAGATCGTGGATATAAGCTCCTTCGGCATGTACTATTTCACCAAACAATCCCTGCCTTGCCATATTCAAGGTAAGTAGTTCAAAAAAATCATAACAGCAGTTTTCAAGCATCATGCAATGCTTTTTTGTTTTCTCAGATGTTTCTACCAATGACCAGCATTCATCAATTGTTTTACCGGCGGGTACTTCAGTAGCAGCATGTTTGCCATTTTTCATTGCATGCAATGCAATAGGAGTATGCAAATGCCATGGAGTAGGGGAATAAACCAAATCAATATCATTGCTTTCGCATAATGCTTTCCATCCTTCTTCACCAGTATACTCTTTCGCTTTTGGGCGACCCATTTTCTCTAATACTTTTTGCATGGCTGTTACCCGGTCTGGATATTTATCGCAAAGGGCAACAATTTCTACTCCATTTATATAACTTAATCGTTCTACTGCATCTGAGCCCCTTTGCCCAAGACCTACTACTCCTATACGAACAGTTTCAAGTTTTGGCGCAGCATAACCACACATGTTAAACTGTTGTCCGTTGTTTTCAAACTCAGATGAACGGTTCATTTGTTCATCAGTAGTTCCAATTACTTTGGCAAATGAGGGAATACCGGTAGCCATTACGCCACCACCAATAGCAAGACGACGAAGAAAGTTTCTACGATTAGTACTCATGTGATTGCAGTTTAAGTATGCTGCAAGTTCCAGAAATTAACTATCAAAATATTATTATCAGGAAAAATCAGGCAATCGTTTGATGAATGGGGCTATTCATCTGATAAGCCTGGCCTTCTTTCTTTGGTACGTTGCACTGATTGCTCATGGCGCCACTCTTCAATTTTTTTGTGGTCGCCACTCATTAATATAGCAGGAACTTTCCAGCCACGGAAATCTTCAGGCCTTGTATAAACAGGAGGTGCTAATAAATTATCCTGGAAGGAGTCAGTAAGGGCAGAAGTTTCATCATTTAATACACCGGGTAATAACCTGCCGATTGCATCTACTAAAATTGCTGCCGGTAGCTCACCACCGCTAAGTACATAATCACCAATAGAAATTTCTTTGGTAATAAAATGTTCCCGTATTCTTTCATCTATACCCTTGTAGTGGCCGCAGATAAGTAGAAGATTTTCTTTTAATGATAGGCTGTTCGCCATTTTTTGATTAAACAATTCTCCATCGGGAGTCAGAAATATTATTTCATCAAATTTTCTTTGTTGCGATAGCTCCTCAATAGCTTTTGCCAGCGGTTCACACATCATTAGCATACCAGCACCACCGCCAAATTGGTAATCATCCACCATGCCGTATTCGTTAACAGCCCATTTGCGAAGCTGATGTATTTGTACAGTCAATAAACTTTTATCCTGTGCCCGTTTCATAATACTATGCTGAAAGGGGCTTTCTAATAATTCAGGTAAAACGGTGAGAATATCTATGTGCATAGGGCAAAGATAGCCAAGTGATCAATTGCAGGAAACTTCTACAGAGGCCCTTGCTTCATTAACAGCCCTGTCTTTTGCAATCACCTGTATTTTATAATTAATGCCGGCTGTTGCAGTAAACGATTGATTAAACGAAGCAGACGCAGAAGCAGGATAGAGATGGACATCCATTAACAGATTGCCAGTTGAGTTATTTGTAACATGAATATGGGTTTCAGCAATGTATTTATCATCTGCAATGGTGCCAGTAATATTTATTGTCTGTCCATTTGTGAATGTTTGGCCATTAACGGGGGATGTGATGGTGATGACAGGCAGCATAGTATCTTTTTCATCTGCTGAATTCTTAGAGCAGCCTGTAGCCAATAAGAACAAAGAGCAGACTGTGATAAATAACTTCATTCAAACAAAATTAGTTTAAAAGAAACGAAAGAGAAACCCCCGGAGAACCGGGGGTCGGTAGAAACAAAAACCAACAATAACTCATTTTCATGAGCTATATAAGTGCAGTGTATACTTTCACTTAGAAGTGTAAAGGAAACCTGTCCCGACACCCCCTGTATTGATTATAGTCATATTATGGGTTGATTTCTGTCAAACAGTATAAAAAACTCCGGTAAAAAAAAAGTAAGAAATTGATATTCAGGCACTGGTATGACTAAAATCAGTTTTTTGCCTGTGCAGTCTTCTTACTTTGCCTGCGAAACAGTAATGAGAGATGGAACCCCGTAATGTATCCTTAATAAACAGTGAATCTGTAGCTTCCGATATCGTAAAACAAGATTACCGTACCGCAGAGGTTTTCAAAGGTTATGGTATTGAGTTTTGTTGCGGGGCCAAATGGCCCCTGAGGATGGTTTGCGAAATGCGGGAACTTAAGTTGGAAAATGTATTGCAGGATCTGCGTAATGTGACAAGGACAATTAAAATTTCCAGTACTATTCCTTTTGATGAATGGGAAATAGATTTTCTAACGGACTATATTGTTAGGATTCACCATAAATACCTGCAACTGGCACTGCCAAAAACAAAAGAACAGCTGAGCCGCTTTGTTGAAGAACACAAGAAGAAATATCCTTACCTGGTAGAAATAGAAACCCTTTTTTCTGCCTTGTACAAAACAATGCTGCCACATTTAAAGCAGGAGGAAGAAATTATTTTTCCTTATATCCGGCACATAGCCCATGCTTATGAAAGCAAAGAGTCGTATGCCAGCCTGTTGGTCCGGACGTTACGAAAGCCTGTAGAAGACATCATGAGTCATGAACATGATACATTGGAGAAAATATTATTTCGCTTAAGAGCCCTTACGAATAACTATACTACCCCGGAAGCAGCCTGCACCAGCCACCGCCTTGCTTATTCATTACTGCAGGAACTGGATGATGACCTGGTACAGCACTTATACCTTGAAAACGAAATTCTTTTTCCAAAAGCAATTGCTATGGAAAAAGAGCTTTTGCATCAATAATCTCCGCACTGCTTCTTTTTTATACTTAATTTGTTGCCGAAATCAATCCTTCATGTTTCGATTAAATAGTCGCATTGTATCAGTATTAGCATTCATTGTTTTTGCCGCAGCTATTTCTCTTGCTTTTTTATTTAATAGCTATGAGCTGGCGGTAAGCGGGATGCTTATAATAATCCTTCTTACTGCATTTATTCCCGGTACAAATTCTACATTGATAGCAGGCCTTTCCAGCATGGTTGTGATGACGGGGCTGATAATCTATTTTAAAGACGGGCAAAGTGATATTATCAGGGCATTGCTCTCTCAGGTATATTCGCTGTTTATTATTGTTTTTGCGGTAGCTATTATTTTTTATCTGAAAAGATTGCAGCAAAACTTTGCTCATGAGAAGACCCATATGATTTCTTTGTTTGAAAATGCAACGGAGGGGATTTTACTAACTGATAAAACCGGTAAAATTATTTTAGCAAATCCTGCTGCTGAAAAAATGTTTGGATATAGTTCAAAGGAACTAATCGGGGAAGTAATTGAAAAATTGATACCTCAGCGTTATCATGAAAAACATGTTGGCCTCCGGGACGGATTTTATGAGAAACCATCCAACAGATCAATGGGAACGGGAAGAGAATTATTTGCAAGAAGAAAAGATGATAGTGAATTTCCGGTTGAAGTGAGCCTTAGCCATTACAAACAGGCGAATGAAACATTTGTTATTGGATTTATTGTTGATATCACTTCCCGTAAAGAAATTGAACAAAACCTTTTGCGCCAGAAAAAAGAACTGGAAAAAATAAGTGATGACATCCGCCATCTGAATGCCGAGCTGGAAGGTAAGGTGGAGGAAAGAACATTGATATTAAAAGAGGCATTGCAAAAACTGGAACAATCGCAACAGGAATTAAATGAGGCATTGGATAAAGAAAGACAACTGAATGAAATTAAAAGCAGGTTTGTTTCGATGGCTTCTCATGAGTTCAGGACACCACTAAGTACAATTCTCTCTTCGGCAACTTTAGTTTCAAAATATCCATCAACAGAAGAGTTTGAGAAAAGAGAAAAACATATTCGCAGAATAAGAGACTCAGTAAACCACATGAATGACCTGCTGGAAGATTTTTTGTCTCTTGGTAAATTGGAAGAAGGAAAGGTGAGTATTACTATTCTATCTTTTAATGTGAAAGACTTTATTGAAGATGTGGTGGACGAAATGAAAGCTCATTTAAAACCCGGTCAGGAAATAGTTTGTAAAAATGAAGGGGGAATAAAATTTACTACTGATAAGAGAATGCTGAAAAATATTGTTCTGAATCTTCTCTCAAATGCTATTAAGTTTTCTCCGGATGGTAAGCAGGTGTATATAGAAACACAAACTTCAGAAGACGAGTTGGTAATAACAGTCCGGGATAAAGGAATAGGTATTCCTGAAGAAGATCAGCCACATTTATTCAGTACTTTTTTCAGGGCAAAGAATGTAAGCAATATACAAGGTACAGGCCTTGGCCTTCCTATTGTAAAACGTTATGTAAACTTACTGAAAGGGGATATAGAAATGAAGAGCAAACTGAGCGAAGGGTCTATATTTATTATACATCTGCCGGCATTGGCTATTGATAATTAGGGATGGCAAATTAAAGCCTGCCCCGGTGATTGTGGTAATTCGGGACTGATAAATGGAATGCCAAGGTCTAATCCTCTTAATATCAGCAGTACTCCCATTAAAACAACAAAAAAAGGAACAGCTTTTCGCAACGTCTGTCTTACTTCCAGTCTAATTAATTGACCGGCATAAGCCACCATCATCATGGCTGGCAAGGTGCCTGCACCAAACATGGCCATAAAACTTACACTCTGTATTACATCAGTAAAAGACAGAGTAGCTGCAACGGCTATATAAACCATACCACATGGTAATAAACCATTTGCTATACCCATTAATAAAAAACCAAAAGGCCCGGTAATTGATTTGAGTAAGCGGCTAATCAATTTTTGTATAGAAAAATAAAACTGGTTCAGAAACTTCAGATGAACAGTTTTATTTTGAATGAAATATAATACGGCGAAGGTTAGTACAAGCAGGCCCATGCCTATAGAAAACCATTGCTGGTATCCTGAAATGTAAATCCTTCTTCCGGCAAGACCAAAGAGTAATCCAATTGCCGAGTAAGTAATGATTCTGCCAAACTGGTAAAGTAACAGGGAGAAAAACTTTTTTGTTTTAGATAAATGCTGAACAGGTAATGCAAGGCTCAATGGGCCGCACATACCCACACAATGCAGGCTGCCTGCGGCACCGAGTGTAAAGCCTGATATAATAACCGGCCATAGCATTAAAGGATTGCAAATTTTTTTTCTGAATAATAGTTTTGCTTGTCGCTTATCCAGCTAACCTTTACTATATAATTTCCCGGAGTAATACTTCCCGATGGAAACAATTGTTTTCCATCACTGCTGATTTTTAATTGAAATTTTCTGTCTTTTTTTGAATCATAAGAGCAATAAAATAAAACATCACCTGAGCTTACTTTACTTTTCAATTCTTCAGGCATTTGCAGGATGATATTGTTATCCGTTTGCTCCAAATTGACAGCGGTGGTTAATGCATTGGCCCGGGTAGAGCCATCAATAACTTCCTGGTATCGTAACTCGCTTTTGTAATAATCTTTTTCAACCAATTCAAAATTTGTAGTCATCGAGCGATAAGCGAGGTAGAACATCCCGGCTCCAAAAACGATGAATGTCAGTATTAGTTTATTTCCCCAATTCATAATAATAATTTTTTAAAGTCTGTTAAATGGCCCCATGAAATTGGTGCTGATAGTAGTTATCTTTTTATCACCCTGGTAAAGCGCTACTATTACTTTTGTTTTTCTTTTACTGATATAGTTTCTTGGCAGTACGATGAAGAAGGTGCCTTTTCCCTGTTCTTCTTTTCTTACCAATATGTCTTTTCCTTCAGCTTCGATTATCCGGCCCGGTGCATCTTCTAAGCGCAATGTCAGCGGAATATCTTTCATAGTTTTATTTACGACTTTAATAGTGTACAGGTTTGACAGACTGTCGGCTCCCCTTTCCTGGTACAGTTGCCCTTTAGCTCTTACAATAGTGCCACCAATGTCTTTTCTTGTTACTAATAAGATGGTTAATATTCCTGCAAGAATAAGCAGTAATACAGTGTAGAGTTTCATCCTGCCGGTGTATCGAAGTTTTTTTCCTTCGGCAATTCCATTTTCTGATGCATACCGTACCAACCCCCTTGGCTTATCCACTGCATCCATCATTTTGTCACAGGCATCAATACAGGCCGTGCATCCTACACATTCCATTTGTGTACCATTGCGGATATCAATACCAGTGGGACAAACTTTTACACACTGAAAGCAATCAATACAATCGCCGGTGTTTAGTTCAGCAATTGGTGTTTTTTTATATTTTCCTCTTGGCTCACCTCTTTTATAATCATAAGCAACAATCATAGAGTTTCTGTCGAGCAATACACTTTGCAGACGGCCATACGGGCAAACCACGGTGCAGGCCTGCTCCCGGAAGAAAGCATATACCCCATAAAAAATTCCTGAGAAAGCAAGGATGGTGAGAAAACCTCCAATGTGTTCACCTAACGGCTCGCTGATAATTTTTTTCAATTCATCAACACCAATGACATAGGCAAGAAAGAAATTAGCAATGATAAAAGCCAGCAGATAAAACGCAATGTGCTTTGTTAGCTTCTTTCTGATTTTTGTTCCGGTCCACGGGGCAGCTTTTAAAATTTTTTGTTGTGTTGCGTCTCCTTCAATGGCATACTCCACTTTTCGAAACAGCATTTCCATGAAAATAGTCTGTGGACAAACCCATCCGCAAAACAACCTTCCAAAGGCTGCTGTGAAAAGAACGATGAAAACAATGAAAGTCACCATCGTTAACCCGAAGATGAAAAAATCCTGTGACCAGAATACTTTACCGAAGATGATAAATTTTGCTTCCGGAATATTAAAAAGAAATAAGGGACGGCCATTCATTTTTATAAATGGAAGTGTAAAGAACAATGCAAAGAAACCCCAGCTAACCCAGCTGCGGATATTATAAAATCTGCCTTTCGGTTTTTGGGCAAATACCCATTTTCGTTTTCCTTTTTCATCTACCGTTGCAATCCTGTCACGGAAAGAATCTTTCAGATTGTCATCAGGTTTTGTTTCGTTGGTTGTTGTTTCATTCATTATCTACATTTTTCACTGGTTCATCGCTACCTTATTGTCTTTGCTTTTGCTGCTATCAGCAGCAGGAGTGGCTGGTGCAGCTTCTTCTTTCATTTCCACACCATCCGGTGCTTTTGGATCTGCAGGTTTTGTACCATGCAGTGTTTTAACATAACTGGCTACTTGAGCTATTTGCTTGTTAGAATAAGTATTTTGCCATTGAGGCATAGCGTTGATACCATAACGGATGATCTTGAATATGCTTTTAACATTATTACCATGCAGCCAATAATCATCCGTAAGGTTTGGCCCCACCAGGCCGGCGCCTGATTCTTTGTGACAGACAGCACATGATTTTATAAAAATAGCCTTACCCGCTGTTACATCATCGGCTGATGTTAATAGTGTAACAGTATTTTCATCAACAGCATCTCCTTTTGATTTCAGGAATTCTTTTGTTTTTAATTCTGCTTTTGCAACAGAATTTTCATATTCATCTTTGCTGGATGGTCCATCATGCGATACATGAAACCGCCACAGGTAGATGCATGCGAAAAGGATAGAAAGATAAAATCCATATAACCACCACGGAGGAAGCCTGTTGTTTAGTTCCCGGATGCCGTCATATTCATGTCCAAGGTCCAGTTCGGCTTCTTCACTTACGGGTTTTAGTTTATTAAACCTGTCCCACCAGCTTAACCTTGTTTTCTTTGCTTCTGCTGGTTCAGTTTCTGCAACTATTTTTTCTTTTTCTGTTTTTAGCAAAAACTTGATATTGATAAGTAAAGCGATGATAATAAACAGCTCCATGAAGATAACAGTAGCCATTACATAAAAAGTTGAAGAAGCCATGCCGCCAATTGTTTTGGCCACTTCTTTTGGTGTTTCTGTAGCAGTACCCTGTGAAAAAGCAGATGAGCTTAACAGTATCAGGCCAACAATCAATAGTGTTTGTAAAACAGGCTGCTCTTTTTTTCTTTTGTTCAATTTCACATCAGCAGCGCCAATCAATATGTTGGCCAATATGCCAATAATAATCAGCAACAATAGCATAAGCACAACTAATGTTATAGCTAAAGGATTGCTGAATACTGAAGGTTCCGGTGGTCCGGCTGCCCATACAGGTTGCAATGCCATAAATAGCAGGCTGGCCAACAAGCTCAGTATATATTTATTTTTTTTATGCATTGATAAAAGCATAGTAGTTTGTTTTAGTTCTTAATTATCTAATGGTATGCGGCTGATTTCCGTTAATGTTTTCTTTTTGGTTTTAAAAACCCATATAAGCATTGCGGTAAAGAAGAGAACGAAAATGGTAAGTGAGATCAAACCATAAACACCCACACCGCTTATTTTTTCTATATAATGTATAAACTTCATATGGGTAGTTTTTATTTAGTTGTTTCAGCCAATGGTTGTTTGGGTGCTGATTTAATATCCCTGCCGAGGCGCTGCAGGTAAGCAATCAATGCAATGATTTCTGCATTGGATGCTGTTTCTATTTTATCTTTTTTCAGGTTGCCTGCAATAGAATCCGCCTGCTGCATCAAATCACGGTTAGCTATTTTATCATAATCATCAGGATAAGGAACACCCAATGTTTTCATAGCCCTTATTTTAGCCGGCGTAGTGCTTATATCCAGTTTGTTATCCAATAACCACACATATTGCGGCATTAATGAACCCGGCGACATAGACCTTGGGTCATACATGTGATTGTAATGCCAGCTATCAGGGTATTTTCCGCCTTCTCTTGCCAGGTCCGGACCTGTTCTTTTACTTCCCCATTGGAATGGATGGTCATAAATAAACTCGCCGGCTTTGGAGTATTCACCATACCTCACTACTTCATCACGGAATGGTCGTATCATTTGTGAGTGGCAGGTGTAACAGCCCTCTCTTACGTAAATGTCCCGTCCCTGCAGTTCCAGTGGAGTATATGGTTTTACACTGGCAATAGTTGGAATATTTGATTTGACAAGAAAGGTTGGAATTATCTCTATCAAACCACCAATGGCAACAAGAACCAAACTCACCACCAGCATCATAACAGGTTTTCTTTCTATCACCCTGTGCCAGTATTCTTTTTTTTCATGTGCTTCTTTCACCAATGGTGCAGCTTCAGCTTCTTCATTGGCAATGAATTTTCCTTTCGCAATTGTTTTGTAGAGATTGTAGGTCATAACTAATGCACCAATCAGATATAGTGTTCCACCAATACTGCGGATGACATACATTCCTTTAATATTATTCACAGTTTCCATGAAGTCGAACTTCAATTGACCTTCGGCTGTAAATGCTTTCCAGTTCAGGCTTTGTTCAAACCCTGCCCAATACATAGGTACGGCATACAGAATGATGCCTATCGTTCCTAACCAAAAGTGATTGGTAGCCAATTTTTTTGAATACAAATCAGTACCCCACATTTTCGGTATCATATAATAAAGAATAGCAAAGGCAAGGAAGCCATTCCAACCCAGGCCACCAATATGCACATGGGCAATAATCCAATCGGTGTAGTGCGCTATGGCATTTACACCTTTCAAGCTCAACAGTGGTCCTTCCAAAGTGGACATACCATAACAGGTGATGGCCACCACCATAAATTTTAAAATGGGGTCTTCTCTTACTTTATCCCAGGCACCACGAAGGGTGAATAAACCATTCAACATACCACCCCAGCTTGGTGCAATCAGCATGATTGAGAATACTACACCGAGTGATTGAGCCCAATCAGGTAATGCTGTATATAACAAATGGTGCGGGCCAGCCCAGATATAAAGAAATATCAATGACCAGAAGTGAATGATAGAAAGACGATAGGAATAAACGGGTCTGTTAGCTGCCTTCGGCAGAAAATAATACATCAAACCCAATACCGGAGTAGTTAGGAAGAATGCAACTGCATTGTGGCCATACCACCATTGCACCAGTGCATCCTGCACACCTGCATACCAACTGTAGCTTCCGGTTAATGAGTAAGGCAATTCAATAGAACGTACTATGTGCAGCAGAGCAACAGTAACCCATGTAGCTATATAAAACCAGATGGCAACATACAAATGTTTCTCTCTTCTTTTAATAATGGTGCCAAACATATTTATACCAAATACAACCCAAACCAATGTGATAGCAATGTCTATTGGCCAAATTAACTCAGCATACTCGGCACCATTAGTAAGACCAAGCGGTAATGTAATGGCAGCAGCAACAATGATAAGTTGCCAGCCCCAGAAATGTATCCAGCTAAGTTTATCACTGAACATTCTTGCTTTGCACAACCGTTGTAATGAATAATAAATACCTGCAAAGGAAGCATTACCCACAAAGGCAAAAATGATGGCATTGGTGTGCAGTGGACGAAGGCGGCCGAAAGTGGTGGGAGCAAAATTTAAACTGATGGCCGGATAATATATCTGGATAGCAGCCCACAGGCCTACTATCATACCTACTATGCCGAAAATAATTGTGGCATATCCAAAGGCCTTAACAATTTTATTGTCATAATAGAATTTTTCTACTTGCATACGCTGGATTATTTGTTAGAATTATTGAGTTTTGGTTGTTGAAGGAGGCTTGTCATCAAATAATATGCGGGATGGCGGAGAGTAATCATCCTCAAACTGGCCAGATTTAACACTCCACAGAAAAGCAAACAGGAAAAGACCCGCAACGGAAATACTGGCAATCAATAGAATAATAATGACACTCATGTTTGCATTTTAGAATTCCGGTAAAAGTATTTTCAGGTCTTACGGTAAAGGATAACAAGTATCAATGCACGGGCTGATTTTTATCACTATTTCAAATAATTGACGGAAAACAAGTTCTACAGCTTCATCCGGCGGGCCAGTAAGCTGCTGCTGCCAAAGGTTAATAACAAAATACTGAGAGAACTGCTGGGCATAAGTATAGCGGCAACCAATGGAGAAAGGTTACCCTGAACAGCAAAGAATAACCCGATGATGTTATAAACGATTGATAAAACAAAGCTGGCAACCACAATATTCCTGTTTGCCCGGCACAGCTGAATAAACTTTGTAAGTCTTGACAACTGTTTTGCCTCAATAATAGCATCACTGGAAGGAGTAAAGTTGTTCGTTTGTTCTGCTACAGCAATTCCAATGTCACTTTGCTTCAGGGCTCCGGCATCATTCAGGCCATCGCCAATCATCATTACCTTATCACCATTTTGTTGCAGAAGCTTAATGTATTGAAGTTTGTCTTCCGGTTTTTGATGAAAGAGGAGTGTAGCTTTTTTGCCCAATAATTTTTGCAGGTTTTCTCTTTCCGTTTCATTATCACCGGACAGAACAGATAAATGATAGTGTCCTTTTAATTTCTTTATAAGTTCTGGAACAGCTTCCCGGTAATGATTACTGAAAAGAAAATAGCCATATAACTTATTTTCAATGCTTATAAAAACCGCAGTACCTAATTGTCTTTCACTATCGCCGGTAACAAACCGGTAAGAACCGATTTTCAATAAATCATTTTTCACAAATCCTTCAATGCCTTGCCCGGTCGTTTCTTTAAATCCTGCTACTTCTACTCTTTTTCCTTTCTCTAAATGTCTGGCTAATGCTTTACTTAATGGATGAGAAGAACAGGCAGCCAGTGCGGCTACCTGTTGTTGTTGATAAGCAGTAAGTATGGTTCCTTCATAAACTATATCCTGTTGTTGTGTGGAAGTCAATGTACCGGTTTTGTCAAAAACAATATGTGTTGCTTTTGCCATCTCTTCAATGGTTTGGGCACTGCGCAGGTAGAAATGGTTGTTGCCTAATATCCGTAATATATTTCCGTTAGTAAATGTATTGGACAATAATAAAGCACAAGGGCAGGCAATAATAAAGATAGCAGTAACAGCAGGCCATAGTTTTGCAGGGTCATTAATTTGCCAGTAAATAGCTGTAGCCACAGCAATAGCCAAAACAATGTAGGTGAAATAACGGCTGAGCAGATGAACGAAAGAAACACTTTTTGCTTCTTCCTGTTTTTTAAATTCATCCCGGTTCCAGAGTTTGGTAAGATAGCTTTGTGCTACTTCTTTTACCACCAGTATTTCAATGTTCCCTTCGGTTTGTTTTCCTCCGGCATACACAAGTTCACCTACTTCTTTTAATACAGGTAGTGATTCCCCGGTTACAAAACTGTAGTCTATAAATGCTTTGCCTTTGGTGAGTATCCCATCTGCAGGAATTAACTCTTCATGATGTATCAATAAGGTGTTTCCCGGTTTTATATCCGGTAAAGTGGTAGGAGTTTCTTTTTCTTCTTTTAGTACTGTAACGGCAATCGGGAAGTAAGAAGTATAATCTCTTTCAAATGAAAGCTGGCGGTAGGTTTTATCCTGTACAATCCTTCCTGCCAGCATAAAGAATACAATACCTGTCATGGAATCGAAATAGCCACCGCCTGTGCCACTCAGTACTTCGTAAGCACTGCGGATAAAAGTAATAATGATGGCCAGTGCAATCGGCGCATCAATATTCAGGAATTTATGTTTTATACTTTTCCAGGATGATTGATAAAAGGGCAGGGCCGAATAGAGTAATACCGGAATAGCCAAACCAAAATTTATCCAGCGAAAAATACTTCGCAGCCCCACTTCACTGGCATCTATCCCCAGGTATTCCGGAAAACTCATCAGCATGATATTTCCAAAGCAAAAACCAGCAATGCCTAATTGATAGACCATGCTTTTATTGATAGCTGGTCTTTTTTCTTTTAAATCATTCAGGCTGATGTAAGGCTCATAGCCGATACTAGTGAGTGTTTCTGCTACTTTTCTAAGGCTTGTTTGCGGGATGAGGAAAACAATATCAACTTCTTTGCGGGTAAAATTGACTTTGCTGGAAACTGCTCCTGCATCCACCCGGTGAAGGTTTTCCAGTAAATAAAGACAAGAGCTGCAATGCATTTGAGGTAAATAAAAAGTTACATGCACCTGCTTATCGTCCTGAAAACTGATGAGCTGTAATTGTATTTTTTCGTCATTCAGAAAAGCAAATTTGTCTTTTCTTACTTTAATCCGCTGGCTGATACCGGGATTTTCATTCAGGTTGTAATAATCGCAGAGGTCGCTCTGATTCAAAATCTGGTACACCATCTTGCAACCTTCACAACAAAATATTTTTTCTGCCGAATGAATTTTCTCATTTGGACAGGTTTCGCCGCAGTGATAACAATAAAGATGCTGGTCAGTAACTACTGTTGAGCCCATATTTCCGGTAATATCAGGTGGCTAAAATAGCCTTAGGGGCAGGCGGGGAAGGTGAGAAAGTTCATTCCGGAAAGTGATTTTCATCAAACAGTGCTTTTAATTACCTTGCAGCATTCCTAAACAAAAAAACTACTTCATGTCACAACGAACCATCCTCATAATAGACGATAACGAAGATATAAGAGAGAATACAGCCGAGATATTAGCACTTGGAGGATACAGGACAATAACTGCTGAAAATGGGAAGAAGGGAGTAGAAGCGGCACTGGCCGAAAAGCCCGACCTGATTGTTTGTGATATTATGATGCCGGAACTGGATGGCTATGGCGTTCTGCACCTGCTCAGAAAAAACCCGGAGACAGAAGGCATTCCACTTATTTTTTTAACAGCTAAAGCTGAAAGAAGTGACTTGCGGAAGGGGATGGAAATGGGGGCTGATGATTATGTGACCAAGCCATTTGAAGAACTGGAACTGATGAACGCAATAGAATCGAGGCTGAAGAAAGTGGACATACTGCAAAAAAAATATAATGCAAGTGGAAAAGGACTGAGTGAACTGGCTAATGATTTACAGGCCAATGGTATGTTGAAATTCAACCTGGAAAACTATAACTCAGAGTTATATTCAAAAAAGCAATCCATATATGCTGAAGCTAAAAGGCCCCGCTTTTTATATTATGTAGTAAAAGGGAAAGTAAAAGGCTTCAAAACACATGAAGACGGAAAAGAATATATTACCGATTTATACAGCGACGGAGATTTTATTGGCTACCCCGCATTGATAGAAGAAAAGAACTATGACGATTCTGCTGTGGCGTTGGAAGAAACTGAAATTATCCAGATACCCCGTGATGATTTTCAGCAAATGATTGATGGCGACATCACTGTGGCTGCAAAATTTATCCGAATCATTACACAGAATGTGAAAGAGAAAGAAGAAAGGCTGCTAAGCCTGGCCTATAGTTCTTTACGGAAGAGAGTAGCCAAAGCATTGGTAGATATTCACAGCAAATTCAATATGGCAGGTGAAAATAAACCCATTGAAATATCCAGAGAAGATATTGCTCATTACGTAGGTACAGCAACAGAGTCGTTAATCAGAACGCTAAGTGATTTTAAATCAGAAAAACTGATTGAAATAAAAGAGGGTAAAATCAGCATTATTAATATTGAGAAACTGAAGAACCTGTTATATTAATAAACAAAAACTTCTATTGGTTCACCTGCTTCTTCTGCTTTGCCTTTGGGTATATGAATTTGTAATTCCCCGTTCCGGTAAATTGCCGCTGTCATTACCGTATCTGCATCAGTAGGCAGATCGATACATTTTGTCCATCGGGAAAAATCCTTTTTATCAGTATCCATAAAACAATGTAACGCTTCTTTCTTAGAAGCAGAGACTGTTAGCTGCTGGTTCTTTATGCAAATGCTGATATCGTCCCTTAACATACCCGGTACAACCACATAAACTATATACTCATCATTTCCTTCACTAATATTTACCAATGAGTGTGAAATTTTTCCAGTGACTTTTTTAGTTTTTGAACTCTTGCTGGTTGTTGTCATGTTTATTGGTTTAATAGTTGTGACTACAATGGAAGAAAAGCCCCCGCCTTCACTTATTGATAGGGGCAGTTTTTTTCGGGTACATTCCGTTACTGTTAATTCACACAGACGCTTTTTACCTTCCTGGTTTCTGTTACTTACAGTTTCGGAATCACAATCTTCCATTCACGGTTTTGGTACCCAGCATCATAGTTTTCAGTAAAAGTGAAACTCCGCTCCAATTGCTGTAGTTATATTTCCAGCAACTATAACGACCATTTTTTCTCTCTGCTAAGATCGTATGGATAACATGCCGGAAAAAATGATAGAGAAGAGTAAAATGACTGATTGCTGTCAGCTATTAAAAATCACCGACTGGATGAACAACGGATTATTTTTTCAGCCGGGAGCCCGAGGGCTTAAAAATTACCTGGAATTAATTTAATTGAACAGTCTCGTTAGTTTTAAAGAGTTGTAATACTTTTGGAAATAGAATATTATTCTCCAGGTGAACATGCTGGTGCAAATCCAGTTCGAAAGCCTCCAGTGCAGCAAAAGATAAGCGGTACGTGGTGCAGGCATCGGCAGGCAGGTTATAGTTGCTGGTAAGCTGCCGTATTTCTGCCATAGCAGTGCCTGCATGATCATGTTCCTGTTCCATCATAATGATGGGAGATTTCAGGTAAGTAATGCTGAGGTTGTTTTTATTACCAGCAGCCAGTTGTTTTTCAACTTCCTTTATACGGGGAAACAGTACTGCTTCCTCTTTTTGCATGTGCATATCCATATCTTCTTTTACAGCTGTAAACAGGTCAAACACTTTCAGCATTTCGGGGTGGCGTTCACCATGTTTGGATGCTACTTTCTGTAAATACAGAACAATGGCAGGCATTTCTTTCTTAACGTACTGGTGGTGGGTTGTAATAATATAATCTGCCAGTTGTGAAAGCGACAGCTTATCATAATTAATAACCACTTTATCGCTGCTGGTTTGCTCCATTCTTTCAAGTTCTGAAAGAATATCTTCAACTTTTAGCTCATTTTCTGCACAGGCCTGTTGCAAACTCCGTTTTCCTTTACAACAAAAATCAAGATGATATTTTTCAAATATGGCGGCGGCCCGATGGTTACTGTTAACAATCTGTGCCAGGCTTTTGGTCGATACTTCATTCATTGTATTTAGTTTTATTGTCAGATATAATATTTTACAGATCCTTTCTTTTAAATTTTCTAACTGCCAGCCATAGTGGTAGAATTATCCACAGCAGCATAATGCCCACTGTAAAAAGAATACCGGTTCCACTGCCAAAAAAATCTTTATACAAAGCACCTGTGTAACCCATCAATGCACTGATATCCATTTTCAGCATGATGAAGATGCGGCCAAGGTCAATGGGATTAAGGGCAGAAAGTAACAGGGTTAGTTTCTCCAGCGGATAATCACTGAAAGAAAATAATATCAGTAAGACAAGCCCATCATAAATTAACGCAAAATAAAACCAGAGTAATAGTGCAAAACCCATTCCTCTTGCTTTATCCCGGGCAAGTACAGAAGCCAGAAAAGCGATAGAAGCAAATACCAATGTCAATGCTCCGCCAGTAAAGAGTAAGGCAAAGCCTGTATCATTGGCTGCAAATAATAATACCGGTACACCAACGCCAATAAAAAAAGCACTCAGTAATGAAATGCTGACACCTGCAAACTCACTTAATAATATCCTGGTGCGGCTTAGTGGTTGGGAGAGCATCAGTTCAATGAATTCATAGGAATTATAATAATGGATGGTGGTGAAAACAAGACTAACCAATGGCAAAACGATAAGTACAATATTCAGTAAACTCAGCATTGCCTTGCTGCTGTTCTCTTCCATCTGGAACATACTAAGCGATACGATGAAAAGAAATAAAGTATAAGCGAGAATAATTTTACTTCTTAGAATATCGTAGAGTACATACTTAGAAAGCTTCATCATAAAAGGCTATTTATAATATTTTTTCATCGTTTTTTTTCATCATCTTGTCTATCCACTCATTATTGAATAGTTCACCTTTCATAATCCTGGCAATAGCCTTACCCAGCCTTAATTCACCTGTTTCTTCCTGTAATGTTTCAATGTCTTTAAAAAACTGTTGCTTTCCTTCCTGCATATACATCACATGAGTCGTCAGGTCATCAAGGTCGCTGAGGATGTGTGAAGTGATAAGGATGAGCTTATTCTTTTTCTTTTCTGCAATTATTTTTTCCTTTAGTAGTTCTGAAGCCAAAGGGTCAAGACCGGCAGTAGGTTCATCTAATATTAAAATGGGGGGATTAAAAAGAAATGCAACGGCAGCACTTACTTTTTGCCGGGTGCCACCGCTTAATGTCCTCATAGGGTTTTCAAATATTTTTTCCAGTTCAAATTGCTTAACTAATGTTTTATCCAGGTTTGCTTCATCAATGTTTCGGATATGTTGCAGCATTTTAAACAATTGACCGATTTTCATATTGTCAGGATAGCGGCCAATTTGTGGCATATAGCCAATTTTTTCCCGATAAGATGGGTCACCATTGATCAGTTGGTCGGCTACAAATATTTTTCCGCTGTTGGGCTTCACCATGCCGAGTATGGATTTTATCAGGGTGGTTTTACCAGAGCCGTTAGGTCCGATTAATGAAATCACCTGTCCTTTAGAGAAAGTGGCTGAAATATTATCCAGCACTTGTAGTTTTCGGAACCGTTTACTTATATTTTCAATACGAATCATAGTTTCAGCGATTTCATCATAGGTTTATTATCAATAAGATTTTCAGGAGTCAGACTGGGAATGGCTTTCTCTGCTTTGTCCAGCAACTGCACTGTAAAACTTCTGAGTAGCATTAAGGCATAGGGATTTTGTTCTATTATCATGGAGTACATGCTGACAGGATGATAAGCTATATCGCCAATTCCATCTTTGTTGATGTCGTACCCTTCATATTTATCCCAATAGTTATTGTAAAAATTATTTAAAGAGATGGAACCATTGGTACCTATGTCAAAACTGTTACCGGTAAAATTGTTATGATGAAAATTATTGTCATCACAACTGGCCTGCACTTTAATAGCCCATCCGTTTTCCCTAAAAATATTTCTTTCAATGTCAATCCGGCTGCTGCCTTCAAGATGGATACCTACCGTGTTTTTCAAAAAAGTATTATGCTCAATATGGCTATCAGAAATATCTTTTAGTAAAATGCCATAGGAAGATGGCCCCCAATTTTGCTCAAAATGATTATCCTGCATCATTACTTTTTTGGAATACATCACTGCTACACCGGCACCATTATCACGGAAAATGTTATTTAAATAGGAGTCATCGTTGGAGAACATAAAGTGCAACCCGTAACGAATATTTTTTTCACTCAGGTTATTCCGGATGATAGAAGTAGAGACAAACTCAAAATAGATACCGTCACGGTGCCCCTGTACATGATTATTTTCAATTAGTGCATGGCTGGATTTCCACAGGTGAATGGCATTGCCGGTCAATTGTTCTGAACGGGGGTTGCCAATTATTCTATTATTTCTTACGGTCGCATATGATGTATTGGAAATATGAATGCCAAAGTAGGCACTGGTAATAGTATTGTTTTCCAATGTAATGTTATAGGAATCTACCAGTTTAATAGATGCATAATCATTCATGGCCGAGTAACCGGAATTACGGAATTGAATTCCACGGATAATAATGTTTTTGCCGCTGATTAGTAATATCTCGTATTTATTTTCTCCGTCCAGTACAGGATTATTTTGACCAATAATAGTAAGTGACTTGGTTAGAATGATGTGTCCTTCCTTGTAAATTCCTGGCTGAAGAAGTATAGTGTCTTTTTCTTTTGCTGTTTCAATGGCTTTCTTAAGGGAATGTACTGGTTGATTATTGCCAACAATAATGGTATTTGAAAAAGATGCCGCGCAAATGCCAAGCAATAATATGGTAAATCTTAGCCGCACTTATTTAATCTTACTGTACAACTCATCCCAGTTCATTATTTGTCCTTCTTTGCCGCCTTTAGTTTTTTCAGCATCTTGTTGAGATGCAAATGCAGCAGCATTGCTTCCCATTGGGCTTCTAAGTTCCGGGCTAACCCAGAAAGTGATTTTTCCAGCATCAAGAAAATCATTTTCTTTTTCAAAATTGATGATGACCTTTTTAGCTATCTCATCTTCTCTTAATTGGCCGGATTTTAAATAACGGGCCATACAGATAACGTCATCAAATTTGTACACCTTACTCTTCTTTGTAATTACTTCTCCTCCGAATTTTGGGTCAATGATTCCCATTTTACAGAAATAACAATCATCTTTTCCGTATTTGAAAGGATCTGGTTTAGCTGAGCAGGAAGATACCAGTATAGATAATGCGATTACCGGTATTGATAATAAGGCTGTTCTCAACTTTACTTTTTTTTCTGTTTTGTGATGATGATACCACTCCGCAAACCAAACTCCAAATGCCAGTATGGCGGCACCAATAACAATCCATCCACCTACATCTGGGAAGGAGTAGGAATCAAAATTTAATATTCGTTTATGACCAATTAACGGTGGCTGATAAGAAAGTCCGGGTACTTGTATGGGTGCTGTTGGGTCAAGGTTATGACCATAATTGTATCCCCACCTATAAAAATCGAGCATAGCAAGTATTCCACCCACCGCTGTCAGTACTAAGTAGATAAATAGAAATCTTCTTTTACCTGTCACAGCAACTATTAAACCCAGCAACATATAGAAACCAACTACAAAAGTAAGGAATTTAAATTCGGGGAACATATCCACCGTGATATGTTTCATACCGATATAGTGATTCAGTCCGTTAACAATATCTACATCACCGCTAAGACCGTTGATCCAGATATTCATTTTTAATCCTTCGGGATATTGAGGAGCAAACAAATCAATACGCCATGCTGGTAAGAAGAAGACGGCAATTAGCGCACCTGATGCAAAAGCAACTAATATTCTGGAGGCTACGCTTAGTTTTTGTTTCATGATTTTTTGTCTTAAGAACTTCCGGAGCGGCACGGCTCCGGAAGCATGTCTAAAAATGAAAAAACCTCTCTTGTGAAAATTTATTTCTTTGCCGGGGGCAACAAAACTGCATCAATAACATGAATAATTCCATTAGTAGCCTGAATGGTTGCTATAATGTTAGCGGTTCCATTTACCATCACTTTTCCATCTTTCACACTCAATGTAATGTTATCTCCATTCGCCATACCGATTACCTGGCCATCCTGCATATTTTCTGTTTTATAAGTTGCCACAGCAACATGGTATTGCAAAATATTCTGCAAGTCAGCTTTTTTATCATCTTTCATCAGCCCATCAACTGTTCCGGCAGGTAGTTTGTCAAATGCTTCATTGGTGGGAGCAAACACTGTAAATGGACCTGCATTGGACAATGATGTTACCAGTTCTGCCTGTTTCAAAGCAGCTACCAGTGTTGTATGATCTTTAGAATCAACAGCAACTTTCACTATGTCTTTTGCTGATTCATCATCTTTTACTCCTTCTTGTCCGACGCTTATTGTAGTCGCATCAGTAGAAGTCTGATCTGTTTTATTTTCTGTCTTATTATTGCAGGCGGTCAGCAATGCCATTGCAATAATAGAAATGCTGAATATATTTTTCATAAACTGATTTTTATTGTAATTGGTTTGGTAAGAGTAGCTTCTTTGCGCAAGTACAAAGAAGCTACTCTTAAATTTTATTAAGGCGTTTTTGTTGATATGCTGTCAGGAATAGTTTTACCGGTGCTGAATGAAATCGGCACATTGGAACCGGCAGCACTTATCCTTATATATCCCTGCATTTCTTGGTGCAGTGCAGAACAAAAGTCAGTACAATAGAACGGATATACTCCCGGTTTTTCCGGTGTCCATTTCAATGTTTGTGTTTCACCCGGCATAATGAGTAGTTCTCCGTTATTAGCCCCTTTTACTGCAAAGCCATGCGGTACATCCCAATCCTGTTCAAGGTTAGTAATGTGGAAATAGACAACATCACCCATTTTTACTCCTTCAATATTATCCGGGGTGAAGTGTGACCGGATAGATGTTGCATAAACATGTATTTCATTTCCTTTACGTTCTACTCTTGCATATTTATCCCCTAATGCAGCGAAAGGGTTTTTGTTTTCTTCAATCTTGAAAATTTTCTGGCTGTTCTTCATAACCAAATCAGCCGGAATTGATTCGGCATAGTGAGGTTCACCAATGGTGGGATAATCAAGCAAAAGCTTCATTTTATCGCCGCTGATATCAAACAACTGTGCACTTTGTGCCAGCTCGGGGCCGGTAGGCAGATAACGATCTTTGGTTATTTTATTATAAGCAATCATATACTTACCCCAGGGTTTTTTAGTAGGCCCACCTGGGATGCTGAGGTGACCGACAGAATAATAAGTAGGAACCCTATCGAGTACTTTCAATGATTCTACATTCCATTTTACAATTTCAGAAGATACAAAGAAAGAAGTGTAGGCATTTCCTTTATCATCAAATTCAGTGTGTAAAGGACCAAGGCCTGGTTTTTGAACTTCACCATGCAATACTGCTTCGTATTTTAAAACCGGGATGCCTTCATAAATGCCATCATAGTTTTTATCAGCAATGGCTTTTTGAATTTTGGTGAAAGAGAATACTGGAATTACCGCTGCCAGTTTACCGCTTCCAACAATATATTCACCAGTTGGATCGGTATCGCAACCGTGTGGAGATTTAGGACATGGCATAAAGTACACCATATCGGGACAATCTTTCGGATCAAGCATTATTACTTCTTTTTCCAAAGTAGAAGTAGCCATATGTGTTTGCTCACTATAAACATTGTGAGCATAGCTCACAGCTTTTTTTACACCCTTTCCGGCTTTCAGGTATTCTTCTGCTTTTTTCCAGTTTACACAAAGAATAAAGTCTTTATCTTTTTGACTGGCATTTACTTCCAGCAACGTATTAGCTCTTTCTGAGTTATAACAACTGAAGAAAAACCATCCATGAGATTTACCTTTTCCGGCACGGGCCAGATCAAAATTTACACCGGGTAATAAAATCTGGAAACTGATATTCATGTTACCAGATGTTTTATCTACACCGATAAAACTTAATGTTCCCCTGAAATTTTGTTTATAAGAATTAATGGGTACATCGCCGTTGCTGTTATCCATCGGTATGGAGAAACGGGTACCTGCTACTACATATTCAGAATTTTCTGTAATAAAAGGAGAGGAGTGGTTACCGGCACTGTTGGGTATTTCAATAATTTCAGCTGTGCGGAATGTTTTCAGGTCAATCCGTGCAATGCGGGGTGTGTTATTACCATTACCAAATACCCATCGGCCATCCTGAATGCCATCGGTTTCTGATAAAGCAATGTGGTGAAGATCATCCCAGGGAACGAAACCATGCGATGTGTTCAGCATAGGTTTGGTTTCTTCACTATAACCCCAGCCTTTTTCGGGATCAACAGAAAATACCGGGATAACACGGAGCAACCGGCCTGATGGTATTCCATATACAGACATTTGTCCGCTGAAGCCACCGGAAACAAAATTGTAGAACTGATCATATTTTCCCGGAGCTACATAAACTTTAGATGCAGCATCTCCACTAACGGCAGAACCTGCACCTTTTGGTTTGCAGCTTTGTATCCACAATAACCCAACCGATGCAAATACTAATGGAATAAAAAATTTAAGAAGATAATGTTTCATAAAAAATATTTAGCAGTTTTGAAAATGTGATTTGACTTTTCGGTTGGTTTTTTTGCTGGTAAGCCCCCTCTTTTGGGAGGCTTGGAAGAGATTTTTATTTTTCGCCATCATTACTGCGCTGGAATTCAAGTATTTTCCTTGCATCTTCTATTACCAGGTTTTGATTAGGCATTCTAACCATACATAGCTCCAGCAGTTTTTGCGCTTCTGGATCTTTTTCAAGCATCATATCCACGTTGGTGATCATATTGAGTATCCATGCAGGAGTCCGTCTTTTAGTAACATCCAACCAACCGGGGCCAACCAATTTTTCTCCGGTCAGTTTATGACAGGATTGACATTTTAATTCATAAATGGTTTTACCTCCGCTTACCCATTCGGCGTTCAGCGGGTGGGTAATAGTAATTTCACTTTCTTTGATTTCTGTGCCGTGAGTTTCGGGTTGATTTCTCGTCAGATCCTGCACATCAACAGGCTTAGGATCTTTTTTTGCCCCTTCCTGGCAAGAAAAAATGATAAAACTGGCTGAAATCAGAAGTGAAGCCAAAATTGAAATACGTTTCATGTTGGAGTTTTTTGGTGATGAATTAAAAAAGACGTTTATGTCTTTTAATAGGCAAATCTATTTTGGGCTTATTCACCGTTATCTGACATTCATCAACAAGGGTAGTGATATTTGTCACCCTGCTCCAAACAGTATACTGTAGTTTTGGCCTTTAATGTTTGAATTATGTTTCTTTCAAAATCATTTGGTTATGCTTTGCGTGGAGTGTTGTACGTGGCATTGGCAGATAAAGAAGACCGGAAAGCGCAGCTTGACGAGATAGCAGAGAAGTTATCGGTGCCCCGTCATTTTCTGGCTAAGATTATGAAGACAATGGTAAAAGAAGGGGTACTTCAATCTACCAAAGGCCCTTATGGTGGGTTTTCTTTGAATGAAAAAACATTGGATACAAGATTACTTCAACTGGTAAGCATTACAGATGGTGTGGAACAGTTTAATGCCTGCGTACTGAGTTTAAGAAAATGTAACAGCAAAAACCCCTGCCCGCTGCATTACCAGATGCTTAAACTCAGGGATGATATGCTGGCTCAATTTTCCAAAACAACAATTGGCGATTTGTTGAATAAAGAGAATCCGGATTTTATTAAAAGTATTTCTACGATTGTATAACTACAGGAAAAACTTAGTCCGTTAAAAAATCATCCAGATCCCTTCTTTCTTTTTTGGTAGGCCGTCCAATTTTACTTTGTCGTTTACCAGTCTGAAAACTGGCGGCCTGAAATTGCAGCCGTTGCACTTCTTCTTCCGGGATAATATCAATATAATTTTTAATGGCTTCAGTGGCCGCTACTCTTTTTTCTAACAGGCCGGTTACTTTTATCCGCCATCGTTTGGCTTCTGTTTTTACTTCGTACTCATCACCGATGCTTACATTTCTGGAGGGCTTTGCCTGTAAGCCATCAAATTTTACTTTGCCGGACTCGCAGGCAGCAGCAGCCAGGCTTCTTGTTTTAAACAAACGAATAGCCCAGAGATATTTATCAATACGGAGTTTTTCTTTTTCGGCCATGGTCAAAAATAAAAAATCCCAATCTAAGATTGGGATTTGTATATCGTTCTGATTGCGATTAACTCATTTCCGCAAAATACTTGTGGAAATAAGGAATTGTTTCAATGCCTTTATAATAATTCTCAATATTATACTTTTCATTCGGGCTGTGCAGGTTGTCATTATCCAGCCCAAAGCCCATAAAGATAATTTTTATACCTAATTCTTTTTCCAAAATAGAACAGATGGGAATGCTGCCACCACCACGAACAGGAATTGGTGCTTTACCAAAAGTAGTTTCCACGGCTTTGGATGCAGCTTTGTATCCTATACTATCAATCGGTGTCATATAAGGTTCGCCACCATGATGCAATTCTGCTTTTACTTCTACCGATTTTGGTGCAATTGATTTAAAATACGCCAATAATTTTTCTGTGATATTATCCGATGACTGATTAGCAACCAAACGGGCAGATATTTTTGCAAATGCTTTTGAAGGTAATACAGTCTTTGCACCCTCACCAGTATAACCACCCCAAATGCCGTTTACTTCAATTGTTGGACGGATACCCGTTCTTTCATAAGTGCTGTATCCTTTTTCTCCCCATAGTTCTTTTACACCCAGTTCATCCATGTATTCTTTTTCATCATACGGAGCTTTATTTATTAATGTTCTTTCTTCTTCGCTGGCTACTGCCACATCATCATAAAAACCTGGAATGGTAATATGATTATTTTCATCATGACAGGAAGCAATCATTTGGGCCAGAATAGTAATCGGATTAGCAACCGCACCACCATAAGTGCCACTATGTAAATCCCTGTTAGCTCCGGTAACTTCTACTTCAATATAACTTAGCCCACGAACACCAGTGTCGAGTGAAGGATTTTCCATGCTCAGCATAGAACTATCACTAATCAATATCACATCTGCTCTCAATAATCCTTTATGATCGGCAACAAACTTTCCCAAATTAGGTGACCCAACTTCTTCTTCTCCTTCAATCAGAAATTTGATATTGGTGGTCATTGAATCGGTCTTTACCAATGTTTCCAGTGCTTTTACATGCATATAGAACTGGCCTTTATCATCAGCACTTCCTCTGGCGAATATTTTTCCATCAATTATTGTTGGTTCAAACGGGGGATTAGTCCACAGTTCTAAAGGTTCGGCAGGCTGCACATCATAATGTCCATATACCAGCACCGTTGGTTTAGCCGGATCAATTATTTTTTCACCATATACAACCGGATGGCCGTCAGTAGCCATCACTTCTGCTTTGCCACAACCGGCGTCCAGCATGCTTTTTTTTACTGCTTCAGCACATTTCAGCATATCTTCTTTGTGTTCGCTTTTTGCACTTACAGAAGGGATACGAAGTAAATCCATCATTTCATTCAAAAACCGGTCTTTATTTTTCTCCTGATAGTCTTTCCAAACTTGTGACATAATAAATCTGTATTTAGGGATGGCGAAGATAGCAGGTTTTTAGCGGTAAAATACCCGCTGCCACCGATAGCTAATGTTGCCGGTTCTTTTTACATTTAATGCAAATTTTGAATATGAAACCCGTCTTCATCCTATTATTTCTTACAGCAATTACCAATGCTTTTGCACAGGATGTTTTCCCCTTTGAGGATACCAATGGGAAATATGGATTTCGCAAACGAAGTGGTAAAAACTCTTTCGTTTATATACCCGGAATCTATGAATCAATCGGGCCTGGCTCGGACAGTATATATGCCGTGGCAACCGGTGTAAGAACAACTTCTTATGGTACGGCTGCACCGTCCAATTGGGGTTTACTTAATCTAAACACCAAAAAATTTATTTCACTAACAATTTATGATCATATCAGACAGTACTTTGGTGATGTGGCTGTAGCCTGTAAGAATGCCAAAAGTATTGATGGCCGATTACCGTCAGGCGCTAAATGGGGTTTACTGGACAGGAAGGGAAAAGAAGTTTTTGCGTTTAAGTATGATTTAATCATAGATTTTGTTGCTGATTCAATTGCTCCGTTCAATATTGGCGGAAACATAGCGACGGCAGGGTCAGAACTGGAAATCGGTGGCAAATGGGGTTATATTAATACAAAAGGAAAAGAAGTGGTGCAGGCAGTTTACGATTATGCAGGCCGCTTTATCCGTGGGTACAGCAATGTAATTAAATCCGGCAAATATGGGTTGATGAATTCGGCGGGAAAAGAAACAGTTCCATGTATGTATGAAGAGTTGTCAGAAGCCAAAATGGATTATAAAGTATTTCTTGGAATAAAGGCAGGAAAGATTGGAGGAATAAATGGATTGAACCAGATACTTATACCCTTTATTTATGATAAAGTTATTGACTATAAATACGAAGAAGAAATTTTAGTTTTTGAAAAAGGCGGGCAACGGGTAGAAATTGATTGTAAAAAATTAGAGGTAGTAATAGCTCCAGAACCTTTTGAAACGAATTTTCAAAAAGCATTTAGCAAGGCTGCCACTACAAAGGCAAGGGCGCAGGTCTTTTCTGTTTTCTTGAATGATGTTTATTTAAAAGTTGATACCGCCACATTTTCAAAGCTGGTAAACCATAGGTAAAACAAATAGCAGCAGTGGATTTTTATTCTATTTTTCAAACAATTGACCTAAACAAAGGCAAACTGCAAAATGTGTTTATTGATTTTGTTGGGAGAAACTTATCGGCTTCACAATTGGCAATGTTGAATACTTACTCACAATGCAATATCCAAAACAGTAACCTGAAAGTAGCAAAGAAACCATTAATTATTTGCCCCCCTGTCAATTCATTACAACCAGGCCAGCCCTGGAAAAATTAGCTATATGAAAAATAAAAAAATAGAAGTATCCATCTTCATCTTTTATGGATTGGTTTGTATAGTACCGAATTGTATATTTATTTCACTGCGCATACCCTTTTTTTAAACTCGACATCTTCTAGAGTGCAGGATTTAAAATGACTGTTAAGAAACTTTGGTAGAGCCTGCACAGCTATTCTTTTTGCAATTCCGGGGATTATTGCTTTTTACTGGGTACTAAAAAAATGAGAAAAAATAGTATTATTTATTAGATTCATCTTTGTTTATTGTAACCGCTTTACCGACCATCTTACTTCCAAACCTGTCTTTAATATCATCCACAGCTTTATATAAATTTAATTTCTCAATATTGTTCTCAAACAAACTCATCTGCATGGTAAAAGGAATAAACTGACTGAAGCGAACACCCAGTAAACGAACCGGTCTTTTTTTTTGCCAGGATTTATTGAACAGGTCTTTTACTTTTGCAATCAGCACATCATCGAGTGCAGTATAATCAACTGTTTCTTGCCTTGAAGTAGTTTCAAAATCAGAGTAACGGATTTTTACTGTTACACATCCGGTTAGTTTTTCATCTTCTCTTAATGAGTAAGCTGTTTTTTCTGTCAGCCTCACTAATTCTTTGTGTAAAAAATCTACATCTGTATAATCAGTATCAAATGTATTTTCATGGCTCATACTTTTTTGTTCCCAGTCGGTAACAATTTCTGTACTCCCGATGCCATGTGCTTTGTGCCAGAGTGCTTCGCCCCACTTGCCGGCAATTTTTTCTAAATGCTCGATGGGAGTTTTGGCTAAGTCTTCAATAGTATAAATGCCATAGCTTTTTAAATGCTGTTCGGTTTGCTTGCCCACACCGTTTATTTTTTCAATACCAAGCGGCCAGAGAAAAGCTGTTTCTTTTCCATGCGGGATTTCTAAGAAACCATTTGGTTTTGCTTCGTTGGTTGCCATTTTGCTGATGAACCGGGCAGATGATAAGCCGCAGGAAATAGGTAAACCGGTTTCACTGGTTATCAAATGCCGTAACTCTTTTGCATATTGGCTTACACCAAAAGATTTATCCATACCGGTGAGGTCAATATAAAATTCATCAATACTTGCTTTTTCAAATAGCGGAACTTTGGATGCAATGATCTCTGTTACCCATCTTGAATACTTACTGTATTGGTCGCGGCTTGAATTGGTAACTATAGCCTGCGGACAAAGTTGCATTGCTTTTTTCATCGGCATAGCAGAATGGATACCAAACTTCCGGGCTTCATAGCTACAAGCGGCTACAACACCTCTTTCATAACCGCCTACTAAAACGGGTTTGCCTTTTAATGAGGGGTTATTTCTTATTTCTACAGAAACAAAAAAGGAGTCGAGGTCGAAATGAGCAATATGTCGTATTTTGTTTTCTGACATGGATAACCAAAGTTACTTAATGCACTATGAATCTTGAATGGCTTAAAACCGGCATCGGACCACTGAAAGATGTACTGACTTTCCTGACCCAGGAAGGAAAGACAAATGATGTACTGAAGAAGCAAATCATCCGGGAACTGCGGAATAATCTGAATATATTTCACAATGCTTTTTTGAATAATGTGCCTGCAGATGTGATGATTGATATGCTGAGTAATGAGTCAATAAAGAAGGCAGTGGAGGAAAATTTTAAATTCAAGAAACTGAAACCCGGGAGCATTGAGCCTTATCATGTTTTTGACGACCGCAATAAAAAATACATCGGATGGGACACGGAAAAACTGGTAGAAAAAATTGATGAGAAAATAGAAGAGTTAAAAATTATAAAGAAGATGAATGGCAATAGTGTAGAGAAAGTAAAAAACAATGTATCATTGATGCTGAGCAATCTTTACTATCGGATGAAACTGCTGGCTGATTTTATTAAAGGGCCTAAGTAAGATAGATTTCTAATAAACCATCTGGTAATTCTACCAATACTTCTTTCTTGCTGTGATTTATTTTTTTCAACGTTGCCTCATGCAGCGGTATCAATACTTCTTTCCCTTTTATTTCCAGACGGCAAAGTAATTGATGCGGTTGTTCTATTAGTTCCAAAATTTCACCAAGGGGTTCTTTATCGTTGATGATAGTATAGCCTAATAAACTTGCGGGTGCAGATTTCGCAGCGAATTTTTTGAAATCAGCTTCCGGCACCCATATTTGTTTTTGAGTGAGTTTGATAGCTGCTTCTCTTGTATTAACGCCTTCCAGTTTTAAATAAATTTCTGAGTCGGTTTTAATTTTTGTTGATTCAATAAACCAGGGAAGAAAAGAGTTCTTTTTTTCTTCTACAAAGATTGCCTGCAAACCTTTCAGGGAAGTTTTCTTTCCCAACTCATGTTTGAGCAGCAATTCGCCGGTAAGACCATGTACTGCAACGAGTTTACCTATTTTAAAATATTCTGTCATCTGTGCAAATATAATCTGTGTCAATCTGAGTAATCTGTGGCTAATAAAAAATCCCGGCTATAAAACCGGGATTCATGAACTTTCAGGATGAAGCTTTATTTATGCCTCGTCACCGCTATTGCTTTCAGTCCTTGCTTCTGGTCTGCGACCTGGCATTGGACGTCTTGCCCTTTTGTTGCGGTAGGCATCTTCCTGGCGTTTTTTAATTTGTGCTTCATGTTCTGCACTCCACTTCGTGAACTTTTCCATGGCAGTAGCATCATCAAACAAGCCTAAGCCCACACCACGGAGCAAATGCTTAAGATACAATACTCCTTTGAAGCTAAGGATACGGCGAACGGTGTCTGTTGGTGTAGCACCTTTGTTCAACCATTCCAATGCTTTCTGACGATCCAGCTGAATAGTAGCAGGAACAGTCAATGGGTTGTAAGTACCTAATTTCTGAATGAATTTACCATCGCGGGGTGCACGGGAATCGGCAATAACGATGAAGTAGAAGGGTCTCTTTTTGGACCCGTGTCTCTGAAGACGGATTTTGGCTGACATTAAATAGAAATTTAACGTTGTTAAACAATAATTGTTAGTTCCGGTAAATACCGGACTGCAAATATAGGAAAAAAAAGGAAGCCCTCTAAATATCGGTGGATATTAACAAGGCAAAACTATCGTTTCATCCCCGGCATCATTTTGCCCAACATGCTCATTTTGTTCATGTTTTTCATCATATCCCGCATTTGTTCAAATTGCTTCATAAAAGCATTTACTTCAGTAATGTCCTTACCTGCGCCTTTGGCAATACGTTTTTTACGGTTGCTGTCTATTAAGTCGGGGTTGCTTCTTTCTTCTGGTGTCATGGAGTTTATCATCGCTTCAATGCCTTTGAAAGAGTCATTGTTAATCTCTACATCTTTTAATTTGCTACCCATACCGGGTATCATACCCAGCATATCCTTCATATCACCCATTTTTTTGATTTGCTCCAGTTGGGTTTTAAAATCTGCAAAATCAAATTTATTCTTCCGGATTTTCGCTTCAAGTTTCTTCGCTTCTATTTCGCTGAATTGTTCTTGTGCTCTTTCAACTAGCGAAGTGATATCACCCATACCGAGGATTCGCTGCGCCATTCTGTCGGGATAAAACACATCCAGTGTATCCATCTTTTCACCACTGCTGGTAAACTTAATGGGTTTGTCCACGGTATATTTGATTGAAAGGGCAGCTCCGCCTCTCGTGTCACCATCCAATTTTGTAAGAACTACACCGGTAAAATCAAGACGATCATTAAATGCTTTGGCAGTATTCACAGCATCCTGACCGGTCATGCTATCTACCACAAACAATATTTCTTGCGGGTTAACAGCATTTTTTACATCGGCTACTTCTTTCATCATCACTTCATCCACGGCCAAACGGCCGGCAGTATCTATAATAAGGACATTTTTATTCTTACTTCTGGCTTCTTTTACTGCATTCCTGGCAATATCAACTGCATCTTTATTTTCCAGTTCAATATGAACATCCACACCAATCTGTTCACCCAATACTCTCAGTTGTTCCATCGCTGCGGGACGATAAATGTCTGCAGCCACAAGCATAGGAGAGAGGCCTTTTTTTGTTTTGAGAAAATGTGCCAGCTTGCCGCTGAAAGTTGTTTTACCGCTACCTTGTAAACCAGCAATAAGAATGATAGCCGGATTGCCTTTAGCGTTGAAAACGGCTTCCTGCCCACCCATCAATTCTACTAATTCATCTTTTACGATTTTGGTCATTAACTGACCGGGAGAAATTGCGTTAATTACCTTTTCACCTGTGGCTTTATCTTTAACTTTATCGGTAAACTCTTTAGCGATTTTATAATTCACATCCGCATCTACCAATGCACGACGGATTTCTTTTAATGTGGTGGCAATATTAAGTTCGGTAATACGACCCTGACCTTTTAGGTTCTTAAAGGCTGATTCTAATTTTTCCTGTAAACTGTTGAACATAATTCTCAATGTTTTTCAATGTCTCACAAACGAAAAAGTGAACAGCTAATGTTCACTTTTTAACGAGTTGCAAAGATAAAGTAGAAGTGTAGAATTTATTTCAGGTAATCCTTTTTTAATAAATTAATCTGTGTTTATACGCCTAAATATGATCTGAGCAGGTTTGACTTGTTATTAGCCCTTAATTTGGTAATGGCTTTGTCCTTAATCTGCCGTACCCTTTCCCTGGTCAGGTGAAACCTTTCGCCAATATCTTCCAGGCTCATCGGATGGTCTACACCGATACCAAAGAAGAAACAAATAACCTCTTTTTGACGTTCTGTAAGCGTTTTCAATGAGCGGTCTATCTCTGTTTTTAGTGATTCGTTATGAACAAGTTCGCCGTCTGTTTTTTCAGCATTGGGGTTCTCCATTACATCCAATAAAGTACCATCTTCACCTTCAGACATGGGGTTATCCATACTTATGTGTCGGGAAGATAAATTGAGGGTGGCCGATACTTCTTCAATATCCATTTCAAGCAGGTCGGCTATTTCTTCAGCTGAAGGCTCCCTTTCAAATTGCTGTTCAAGCAGCGAAAATGCCTTTTGTACACGGTTTGTTAGTCCAACTTTATTCAATGGTAAGCGAACAATACGGGACTGTTCGGCCAATGATTGTAAAATACTCTGGCGAATCCACCAAACGGCGTAAGAAATAAACTTGAAACCACGGGTTTCATCAAAACGCTGGGCCGCTTTTATCAACCCCACATTTCCTTCATTGATTAAATCGGGAAGGGACAGGCCCTGATTTTGGTATTGTTTGGCAACGGAAACCACAAAGCGAAGGTTTGCTTTGGTTAAACGATCTAAAGCTGTTTGATCACCCTGTTTGATAAGGGTGGCTAACTTTACCTCTTCTTCTGATGAAATTAGTTCGACCTTGCCGATTTCCTGAAGATACTTTTCCAGGCTTTGAGATTCACGATTGGTAATAGACTTCGTGATCTTGAGTTGTCTCATGCTCATAGGTATGATTTAAATGGTGTATTTAAAGGGTTAAGAATAAAAAGTATAGTTCGGCCTTATTACTCTAAAAATACCCACCACGGGTTCTTTGGTTGTTCAGAACTTATTGAACTTCAAAGCAATTTAAACTAATTGCTAATGTGAGCCAAATAAATTTTGACATCCTTTTAACGATTTTATTGCCCTTTTATTTTGTAAACAGCACCTTGGTTTGCAATAAGGGGAAAAATAAACAAGAAAATACTTTGCTGCAATCATTTATTTTTTATTATTGCATTATTCGCTACGTTATTGCGCATGAAGAATGAGTAAACAATTATACACTTTAGAGTTCCCGGTTCGCTGTTCGCCTTCAATATTATTTGATTTCCTTTCCACCCCGGCTGGCCTGGGAGAGTGGTTTGCTGAAAAAGTAGATGAAAGAGATGATGTCTTTTATTTTGGCTGGAATGGTGCTTTTGAAAAAGCCGAGGTAGTAGAGAGTGAAGAGGATAAATTTATCCGTTTTCATTGGTTAAGTGCCCCCAAAGAGGAGTACTTTGAATTTAGTATTGACAAATCGGAAATCACCAATCAGACGATTTTAGTGGTTAAGGACTTTGCCGAGAAAAAAGATATTAAAGATCAAACCAGGCTTTGGGATTACCAGGTAAAAGAGCTTTTTCACCGTCTTGGAAATTAAGATTCCAGCATTTCAATTAGTTCCCTGAAGTAATTAAATAGTAAATCTGGCGCATCATCCCATTGGTGTAAGGGGATTTTTATTGCCAATTTGATAAAGGGCTTTTCACGGATTCTTTTTTCTAACTCTGTTTTGCTGATTGTGTTTAGCGGTAAGTAATTACCTGCTTCAAAATCATGCTCCCATGGCGTATCATTTACACAATAGAAAAAACCTTTCTCTGTAAGTAACGGGAAAGAATCAATTATTTTATCTTCTGATATTTTTTTATAATCTCCTGACAGGTGCAATGTGGTGCTGAAGAAATGCCCCCACCAGAACATAGTTCTTACAGCGAAAATGTCCGGGGCTTTAAAAACCCTTGGATAATCCAGTATCAGGTAGGGCAGTCCTTTATAATTCTCTCCTTTTGATATTTTAGGCGACAGGTTTAATCCATCAGTACCAAGAAATAATTGTGGATTTCGCAGAAAGTTTTGTTGTTTCTCCTGCAATTCTAATAGCAGGTGTTTTACTTTTTCAAGTATTGCATTTTTTGTTAAAATAAAATCGGCATCAATAACGAGTTCCAACTCCTTTTGCGAAAGCCTTATTTTTGCTTTAGTCATAAGCTAAAGGTAGGTGTTCAAAAAATTAGATAAACTTATTGTAAAAGCCTTTATAGGGCCTTTTTTTGCCACGTTTTTTATAACGTTGCTGGTATTGATAATGCAGTTCTTCTGGTTGTATATCGATGATTTTGTAAGTAAAGGACTTGGCACTAACCTTATTCTGGAATTTATCTGGTACCTGAGTGCTACTTTAGTGCCATTGGCATTACCATTAGCAGTATTGCTTTCTTCACTAATGACGTTTGGTAATCTTGGCGAAAGTTTTGAATTGGTAGCAATCAAGTCTGCAGGTATTTCATTATTGAGGTTTATGCGACCACTTTTTTTTGTGGCTATTCTTTTGTCGGGTGTGGCTTTTGTCTTTTCCAATTATGTAATACCGGTTGCCAATCTAAAGCAAAGAACATTGCTGGCAGATATTGTATGGTCAAAACCTGCTTTTGATTTAAAGGAAGGTGTTTTTTATGATAAGATAAGTGGATTCTCCATAAAAATAGGAAAGAAGGAAGCCAATGACAGTATGATAAAAGATGTAATTGTTTATGAACAGGGAAACCAGTTGCAGGATAATTTTATGATTGCTAAAAGCGGCATCATGCGGGTTACAGAAGATAAGCGATTTCTTGAATTTAACCTGAAAGATGGATGGCGGTACCAGGAGAGGGGTAATATTTATGATAAAGCCAATTCGGAATTTGTACGGATGGGGTTTAAAGAATATAAAAAGAAATTTGACCTGAGTACATTAGGGTTCAGCAGCCGCACAGCCGATAGTGTAAATAAGAACAATGAAAAAATGTACAGTATGCGGCAATTAGATAAGACTATTGATTCTTTGGAAAAAGAAAATAAACTGATGAAGGAGCAAACGGAGAAAGATCTATTCCGCCAGTTTCAGTTTGCCAGTTTTCTTGATACCGTATGGGCTAAAGAACCCGTAAAAGATAGTATCCGGGGTAAAAAAATAAAAATTTTTAGTGATTGGTTGCCAGATTCTGCCAGAGAAAATGTAGGCCAGAACGTAAAAAATATTGCAAGCTCAATACGCATCAGTGCCGAATCTCTAACTTCAGTTTTAAAGGATAAAGAAAGAAATTTACGTAAGCATAAAATTGAATGGCACCGTAAAATTGCGCTTTCCATGGCTTGTCTTGTCTTGTTTCTTATAGGTGCACCACTTGGATCTATTATCAGAAAGGGGGGGTTGGGTACACCTTTGATATTTGCTATTATCTTTTTCATGTTATTTTATTTTTCCAGTACTACCGGAGAAAAATTTGCAAAAGAAAATACATTAACCCCTTTTACGGGTATGTGGCTGGCTACATTTGTATTAGTGCCTGTAGGATTATTTCTTACCTATAAAGCAATGAGGGATTCTCAGTTGTTTAATAAGGAGGTTTATAGAAAAGCTGCCCGTTTTATCGGTGGTTTTATTAAAAGGGGAAATAAGTAAGCTTAAATACTCAAAAATAGTTGGCTAATAAAACTTGAATTGAAAGCAGCACAACAAAATCTGAAAGTTCAAAAATGGGTAGCAATTATTTCTGTACTGCTACTGGTAATAAAATTTATTGCGTATTATTCGACACATTCAGTGTCCATTCTAACCGATGCTTTGGAAAGTATTGTTAATGTATCTGCTGGTTTCATTGGGTTATACAGTCTTTATATTGTTGCTAAGCCAAAGGATATGGATCATCCTTATGGTCATGGTAAAGCCGAATTTCTTTCGGCCGCAACAGAAGGAACACTAATTGGCAGTGCCGGTGCTATTATATTGTACAAGGGAATTCAAAATCTTATCCATCCTGTCGATCTGCATAAAATTGATTACGGAATCTGGCTGGTGGCAGCAACGGCGGCAGTAAATTTTATAGTAGGCTATATCTGCCTTCGTACTGGTAAGAGAAATAATTCACTTGCATTAATGGCAAGTGGTAAACACTTGCAAAGTGATACATGGTCCACTATTGGTATTATTATCGGCCTTATTCTATTGTATTTTACTGGCTTAAAATGGATTGATGGAGTAGTTGCGGTCTTGTTTGCTTGTTTCATTATGTACACAGGGTATAATATTCTTCGTCGTTCTATTGCTGGCATTATGGATGAAGCGGATGTAAAACTACTGACACGAATGGTGCAGGTGCTTAATACAAATCGCAGGGAAAATTGGGTGGATTTGCACAACCTGAGAGTGATACGATATGGCAATGTGTTACATATGGATTGTCACTTGACCGTACCCTGGTACATCAATGTACACGAAGCTCATAGGGAGATTGATGCTTTGTCAGACCTGATTCGAAAAGAGTTTGGTGATTCCTTTGAAATGTTTGTGCATTCCGATGGTTGTCTTCCTTTTTCCTGCAGAATATGTAATAAAGAGATTTGTACGGAAAGAAAGAATAATTTTGCACAGAGAATTGAATGGACACTGGAAAATATTTCGAAGGATAAAAAACATCAGCTGGTATAATTAATTTAAGATTAGTATGAAGATTGTTACGAAATGGAAAAAAAATCATGAGTTTGAAAGTAACCAGGAGCATAACAGTATCAAACTGGATGGAGATAAGAAGAATGGCTTTGGTCCGAAAGCGTTGCTGCTGGCCGGGTTGGCAGGTTGTTCCGGTATTGATGTGGTAGACATACTGGAGAAAATGAAAGTAGAGTTTTCTCATTTTACGATTGATGTGGAGACAGATCAAACTGAAGAGCATCCCAAAGTATTTAAAGAGATACTGATTACCTACCGGATGAAAACGGAAGTGGAAAATGAAACTAAGGTGAAAAAAGCTATTGAACTATCACTGGATAAATATTGCGGCGTATCAGCAATGCTGAAAAAAAATTCAGCTATTAGTTATAAACTGGTTATTGAATAATTTACATTTAGTATATGCTTTCAATGAAATCTCAATATGCTTTTAAAGCACTGACTTACCTCAGCGAAAAGTTCAATGAGGGGCCTGTACTTATTTCGGAAATCGCAGCCAAAAAGAAAATTCCCATAAAATTTCTTGAGAGTATCCTCCTTGAATTAAAGAAAGCAGGTATTTTAGATAGTAAAAAAGGAAAAGGAGGAGGCTATTTTTTAAAACAAAAGCCAGAAAAGGTAAAAGTATCTACCATCATCAGATTAATAAACGGCCCAATTGCCATGTTGCCCTGCGTAAGTCTCTATTTTTACGAACGTTGTAAAAACTGCAACGAAAAGCATTGCGGCCTGCATGATATGATGATTGAAGTGCGGGATGCTACTCTAAGCATCGTCGAGAATCGCACATTAAAAGACTTGGTTGTTTAATTTTCATTCTTTACCAACGGTTGTTAGGTGGAATCTTTCATAATTATAAGTCCACAAACTTGGTAGGGTATTATTTATGCCTTATTTTTGTCTTTTACTAAAGTCTACTAAAATTATATACTATGTCATTACATTTAGGGGATAAAGTCCCCAACTTTAAAGCAAAGACAACTGCTGGCGAAATTGATTTTTATGAATACCTGGGTGATAGCTGGGGAGTCTTGTTTTCACATCCGGCTGACTATACACCAGTTTGTACTACAGAACTTGGCAGAACAGCTTTGCTGAACGAAGAATTTGCTAAACGGAATGTAAAAGTGCTTGCATTAAGCGTTGACCCGCTGGATAAACATGCGGGTTGGATAAGCGATATTAATGAAACACAAAATTGCAATGTTAACTTTCCTATCATAGCAGATGAAGACAGGAATGTAGCAACACTCTATGATATGATTCACCCTAATGCATCTGCTACCGCAACAGTCCGTTCACTATTTATTATAGGTCCTGACAAAGCATTGAAATTATTTATTACATATCCTGCTTCTACCGGAAGAAATTTCGTTGAAGTATTAAGAGTAATAGATTCGTTGCAATTAACCGCTAACTACAGCGTAGCTACACCTGCTAACTGGAATGCAGGCGAAGATGTAATTGTTGTACCAGCTGTTTCAACAGAAGATGCTATCAAGAAATTCCCTAAAGGAGTAAAAGTGGTAAAACCATACCTGCGATATACCCCGCAGCCGAATTTATAATTAATGATAACGACAGAACAAATACAACAGATAGAACAAAGTTCCTTGCCGGGTGCCATTCAGTTAGTTGCTGAGTTGTTTCCCGGAAAAGTTGTTTTTTCATCATCCCTCGGGCAAGAGGACCAGGTGATAACAGATGCTATTTGCAAGAATAAAATTGCTGTTGAAATATTTACATTGGATACAGGTCGTTTGTTTTACGAAACCTACGACCTGATTGAAAAAACAAATGCCCGGTACAAAACCAATTTGAAAATTTATTTTCCTGATGCTACCGATGTGGAAACATTTGTCAGAGCCAAAGGAATGAATAGTTTTTATGAATCGGTGGAAAACAGGAAAGAATGTTGCAACATCCGGAAAGTAAAACCGCTCAACAGGGCATTGCAGGGAGCAAAAGTTTGGATAACAGGTTTGCGGGCCGAGCAATCGGACAATAGAAAAAATATGCCGATGATTGAATGGGATGAGCAACGACAGTTGTATAAATTCAATCCGCTTATCAACTGGAGCTATGATGAAATGATGGCGTACATCAACGAACACAATGTGCCATACAATGTGTTGCATGATAAAAGATTTGTCAGCATTGGTTGTGCGCCATGTACGAGAGCCATTGAGCCGGGCGAAGATGCAAGAGCCGGAAGATGGTGGTGGGAAGTAAGTCAGAAAGAATGTGGATTGCACGCAACGAAGTAGAAAAATTGTTTTACCAACTGCGGTTTTTCATGGCATCCCAGTTGCATCGCACTCTTGTACTGCATGTCATTGAGCATCACACTAACGACCATAGTAAAGAACGAATAGAGGTTACTGATTACAAAATTTTATTATGAGCAAATATCATTTAGATTATTTACAGGAACTGGAAGCGGAAAGCATTCATATTTTCCGTGAGGTGGCGGCGCAGTTCGAAAAACCGGCTTTGCTTTTCAGTGGCGGCAAAGATTCAATTACGTTGGTACACTTGGCGAAAAAAGCATTTGCTCCCGGAAAAATTCCTTTTCCATTAGTGCATATTGATACCGGTCACAATTTTCCCGAAGCATTAGAGTATAGAGATTGGTTGGCGAATGAAGTTGGTGCCACATTGATTGTAAGAAAAGTGGAAGATACTATCAAAGCAAAAAACCTGAC
>JANMFO010000341.1:0-20495 GCA_031374245.1 Chitinophagaceae bacterium
GCCGCCGTATTGGTGGTGCTACCTTTCAGATTCCTGCCGAAGTTCGCCAAGACAGAAAAGTATCATTGAGCATTAAATGGCTTATCCGTTACAGCCGCGACAGAAATGGTCGTAGCATGTCTGATAAATTAGCTGGTGAAATAGTAGCAGCATCAAAAGGTGAAGGAGCTGCATTTAAAAAGAAAGAAGACACCCATCGTATGGCTGAAGCTAACAAAGCTTTTGCTCACTTTAGGATCTAAAAGATACTATAAAACAATTCTCTCAGAACCATTCGTTGAAAAGCGGATGGTTTTTTGTTTCGGAGCGATTCCTTTTTTTATAATGTGTCAGACAATTGGAACATGTTTATAGCAATAATAATAAAAGCGTCTTACTTTTCAGTAAAACGCTTTTATTGACATCACAGAATGTTATTTTAATTTTTTCCTGAGGTTTTCGTCAATAGCAGATAGAAATTCTTCTGTATATAAATAGTGTTCCCCATGTTTTACTTTATTTCCATGTATACAAACGGCAAGGTCTTTTGTCATCTTACCTTCTTCCACTGTTTCAATACATACTTCTTCTAAGGCAAGACAGAAATTAATCAGCGGTTGGTTGCCATCCAGCTTTCCACGGAAAGCCAAACCTCTTGTCCATGCAAAAATACTGGCGATAGGATTTGTGCTGGTTGGTTTACCTGCCTGGTGATCCCGGTAGTGCCTTGTTACGGTACCATGTGCCGCTTCAGCTTCCATAGTTTTTCCGTCAGGGGTAATTAATACAGATGTCATCAAACCTAATGAACCAAAACCCTGTGCTACCGTATCACTTTGTACATCACCATCATAATTTTTACAAGCCCATACAAAGTTGCCGTTCCATTTTAACGCACTGGCTACCATATCATCAATCAACCGGTGCTCATACACAATGCCTGCTGCTTCATATTTTGCTTTAAATTCATTTTGATAAATGTCTTCAAAAATATCTTTGAAGCGGCCATCGTATTTTTTAAGAATGGTGTTTTTTGTAGAAAGATATAAAGGCCATTTTTTGCTGAGTGCCATATTGAAACAGCTTCTTGCAAAACCCATAATACTTTCATCGGTATTATACATACTCATGGCCACTCCATCACCTTTAAAGTTGAACACTTCAAATACTTGTGGTTCACCACCACCCTCGGGAGTAAAGGTCATAGTCAATTTCCCTTTTCCTTTTATCACGGTATCAGTAGCACGGTATTGGTCGCCGAAGGCATGACGGCCTACAATGATGGGGGCGGTCCAGTTAGTTACCAGTCTTGGCACATTGCTGATAACAATTGGCTCACGGAACACCGTTCCGTCAAGTATATTGCGGATAGTGCCGTTGGGGCTCTTCCACATTTGTTTCAGGTTAAATTCTTTTACCCTTGCTTCATCAGGAGTAATAGTGGCACACTTTATGCCCACACCGAACTCTTTTATGGCATTGGCAGCATCTATAGTTACCTGGTCGTTGGTTTGGTCACGGTATTCTACACCGAGGTCATAATATTTAATATCTAAAGTGAGGTAAGGTAAAATGAGTTTGTCTTTTATGAATTTCCAGATAATCCGGGTCATTTCATCACCATCCAGTTCTACTACCGGATTTGCTACAGTAATTTTTTGTGCCATATTGCTTCTTGTTTTAAAGGTTAATAGTCAACAGGATGCAAAACTAAGGGTTTATGGTGAGCCTGTTTTTACCGGGCAAAAATCCGGGTATTAAAGTGGCGGAAAAATAAAAATGGCACCAAGCTTGATTTGAATCAATTATTTAGTGTAACTTTTAATTTCAAAATAATTGATGGAGGCTATTAAACCATTTCAAACCTATCTCCAGAAATTTATTGACCTTACGGAAGATGAGTTTAATAAAAACTTATTGCCTGTTATAAAAGTCCGGCGGTTTGGTAAAAAAGAGCTGATTACAAAGGCAGGGGAGGTAGAAAATAATTTCAACTTTATTGTAAAAGGACTTGCCCGGAAATACTACCGGAAAACCCATCATGAAATAAACACCCAGATTTCTTTTGAAGGTCAGATGCTGTTGAGCCAGGAATCTTTTCATAGCCGCCGGCCTTCCGAATATTTTATAGAAGCTATAGAGCCTACCACTGTTGTTACCATCACATATGATGATTTAGAAAAAGTATACGCTTCATCACATCATATGGAACATCTTGCCCGTTTATTAATTACTTATGCCATGGTGATTAAAGACCGCTGGCAAATTCAATTGGTGAAAATGACTCCAAGAGAAAGGTTCCTGAACTTTGTAACTAAAAACCCTGAGCTGATGCAGCGGGTACCACAAAAGTTTTTAGCCTCTTATTTAAATATTAAGCCGGAAACATTCAGCAGGTTTAAACATTTGCTGAAAGGACATATAAAGTCATCGTCGGCATCACTCAATTGATCTATACATTGACAACTAGCACCGGAATTTTCAATTCATGTCTTACTGAGTCAATAGTTTGCCCGTACAATAAATCTTTAATACCACTGTGTCCGTGTGCCCCAATCACCAGCATGTCTGCATTATTTTCTTTTACAATCCGCACAATTTCTTTTGCCCTGTCATTAAATCCTAAAAGGCCAACAGCTTTAATATTTTTTTCTTTCAGCTGTAGTATGTAAGTAGTCAATTGTTGCTGATCTTTCCGGGTTTCCAAGTCGTCAGTATCTTTTTCCATTAACCTGGTGGCAGCACTTTCTACCACATGTATCAGCACATAAGTGGTGTTTTTGTTTCCCTGGCCAACGGCGTGGGTGATAAGTTTGAGATCATTCTTACTAAAGTCAAGTGCCACTGCAATTTTTTCATATACCGGTATGGCTATCTGGTGTAATTCAGCAGCGTCAGGATGGAGCTGTGCCGGTGTTATTGCTGATTTTTTATGCATCAGCGGATAGAAAATAGCAACAAAAAGTAATGAGATATAAAATAATCCTGCCAGTATAATGACTGCTTTCCAGAAAATGTTGCCAGATGTAGCAAAGAAAGAACTGGCCTGGCCAACCACCATACTGATATTCAGATAAACAAGGATTGCAGCAATCAGCGATGCAAGAATAATAACCAATGGTTTGATAACAAATTTTCCCATTGTTTTTTTATCGCTGGTAAAATGAATTAAAGGAATGATGGCAAAACCCAGTTGCAGGCTCAATATCACCTGGCTTAATATTAACAGACTGTCAATGTTTTCCTCACCATTAATTAAAATCACAATCACGGCAGGTATAATGGCAATTAATCGTGTCATCAATCTGCGAATCCATGGAGAAATGCGAAGCTTCAGATATCCTTCCATTACTATTTGCCCAGCTAACGTTCCGGTAATAGTGGAACTCTGCCCGGATGCAATCAGTGCAACCGCAAATAGGATAGGGGCGAGACTAGTGCCGAGCATCGGAGCTAATAGCTCATGTGCTTGTTTTATTTCAGCTACATCTGTTCTTCCTGTTTTAAAAAAAACAGTAGCAGCTAAAATAAGTATGGCAGCATTTACAAAAAAAGCAAGGTTCAGTGCAATGGCACTATCAATAAAGTTGAGCTTCAATGCCCTTTTTATTCCTGCATCATCCCGTTTTATTTTTCTTGTTTGTACCAATGCAGAGTGCAGGTATAAATTATGTGGCATTACTGTGGCCCCAATAATACCGATAGCAATATACAAAGCTGTGTTATCCATCTTATGTGGTATAAAACCTTTTACCACTTCGCCAAAGTCGGGTTTGGCAAGAATTATTTCAATAAGGAATGATAACCCGATAACAATCACCAATGCAATGATGAACGCTTCCATCTTACGCATACCCAATCGCTGTAGCATTAAGAAAAGAAAAGTATCTAATACCGTAATGCTAACACCCCATATAAGCGGAAGACCTGTAAGTAGCTGGATACCGATAGCCATACCAAGAATTTCAGCAAGGTCAGTAGCGGCAATGGCAATTTCGGCTAATCCATACAATGCGTAGTTAATGTATTTTGGATATGTTTCCCTGTTAGCTTGTGCCAAATCTCTTCCCCGTACTATTCCTAACCGTGCTGATAAACTTTGCAACAATAACGCCATCAGGTTGCTCATCAGCAACACCCAGATAAGTTTGTACCCAAACTGGCTGCCTCCGGCAAGGTCTGTTGCCCAGTTGCCCGGATCCATATAGCCAACACTTACAAGGTATGCGGGCCCGAAGAAAGATAAAATTTTTCGCCAACCCGATCTTCTTGGGTTAGTGGTATCAATACTCTGGTGTACTTCGCTTAATGATGCGTCACTATGTAATTTATGATCCATGTGTTACAAAAATATTTTCAGATAATTGTTTACTGATAGTGAATGGCGGTTGCTGACGGATTTTAATTTCCATCGAATTGTCAAAATCGAATTTTTTCTTTACTTCCAGTTTCGTACCAATAGCAATTTTTTTATGTTCCAGCAGTTCGAGTATTTCACTTGACTGGTCGCTTACGCTGCTTACTATAGCAGGAGTATTTAAGGGCAGTTCGGTTAAACAAATTTTCTTACTGATTTCAATTTTTCCATTAGCATCAGGGATAGGATCACCATGCGGATCCACACGGGGAAAACCCAGGAACTCATCAAGCTTGTCAATCAGTTTTTTATTGGTTACATGTTCCAGATCCTCGGCTACTTCATGCACTTCATCCCAGGTAAATTTTAATTTCTCAGCCAAAAAATATTCCCACAACCGGTGCCGGCGGATAATGCCCAAAGCCACTTTATTGCCATCACTTGTCAACCTGAAACCCTGGTAAGGCTGATAATTCAACAACTTCTTGGCCTTTAACTTCTTCATCATATCAGTAACAGAAGCCGGTTTGGTTTTTAGTTCATTGGCCAGTTCATTGGTGGTAACATTGCCATCACTTTGCTGCAGGTGAAAAATGGCTTTGATATAGTTCTCCTCACTGGTTGAATAGTTCAGCATGGCTAAAAATTAATTTAGACAAATCTAAATTAATTTATTTAAATATGGAAATTAACTATTGACGGAGATTCAGGAATCGCTTACATTCGGGATATTAATTATACGTCATGGTTGCTTTAAAGAAATTGTTGGTACTGCTGTTTGCAATAGCCCTTATTGCCGGGTGTAAACAAAAAAAGAAACCATCCCTTTCCGGCGAAGAGCCTGTGGAAGTGACTGACTTTATTGAATTTTTTCAACCGCTTATTTTGCCCTGCCAGTTCAACGACAGTGTTTTAAACAAAAAAGAAAAAGACTCCCTGTTAATCGGCTATAAAGTGTTTACCCAGTTTATTCCCGATTCTATTATAAACAAAACGTTTGGAAAAGGGACAAAGCCTAAGATATATCCATTAGGAAAAGTAGAAGTCTCAAAAGCAGAAACATATCTTTTTTCAAAAATTATTGCAGGTGATAAGAAAGCCATTTTTGTACTCAGCTTTGATAAGAAGCAGCAATTCATTGCCGGTATGCCTGTGCTGCGGCTCGATCAACAATCGGCTACTACGCAAACGGTGGTGATGGATAAGCGATATACTATAACAAAAACAGTGATGCGAAAAAATGCTGATGGAAGTATGGGCGAAGGGAAGGATGTGTACGTACTGAATGCAGATGTTAAAAATTTCATGCTGATAATGACGGATGACCTTGATGATAAATTGACCGAACTGATAAATCCGATAGATACTTTACCAAGGAAAAGTAAATATTCAGCAGATTATGGTACCGGCAAGATGAACCTTGTATCAATCAGAGATGGCCGTAAGGCTGATCGTATCACTTTCTTTATTCATTTCGAAAAAGATAATGGAGCATGTACCGGTGAGCTGAAAGGTGAGGCCATAATGAAATCATCAACAACCGCTGAATACAGGGAAGACGGTGATCCCTGTGTATTGAAATTCAACTTTACCTCTTCTTCAGTTACACTAACGGAGGAATCCTGTGGCTCCCGCCGGGGATTAAAATGTTTATTTGATGGAAACTATATCCGAAAAAAGGAAGTGAAGCCAAAGGCAGTAAAAAGTAAAAAACCCACTAAATAATTAATCTACAACGTTTGCAGCATTAAATCATCTCTTGTTTTTTAACAAGCTGTGAATAAGTGAAAGTCAAGGTGCGGCTGGCCTGTTACATTTAATAATTTACTATTATCTTGCGCCATCGTATATAAAAATCGTATAATGAATTTTACCCAGTTTTCTATTCCGTACCCCATTGAAGATCGTTATGCAAAAAAGGTAGCTTATTTCTCAATGGAGTTTGCCACTCACCAACCATTGAAAATTTTTAGCGGAGGGCTTGGTTTTTTAGCAGGATCACATTTGCGCAGTGCTTATGAGCTGAAACAAAATTTAGTTGGTATTGGCATTTTATGGAAGTATGGTTATTATGATCAGGAACGCCATCAGGATCAGACATTGGATGTGGCCTGGAATGAAAAGCAATATAGCTTTCTGGAAGATACCGGTATAAAATTTCAGATAAATATTCATGAACATCCGGTTTGGGTAAAAGTGCTTTACCTCAACCCTGAAACTTTTAAAACAGCACCGCTGTTTTTATTGTCAACTGATTTGCCTGAGAATGACTACGTCTCTCAGACAATAACTCACCGTTTGTATGATGCAAATGTGGCAACGAAAGTAGCCCAGTTTATTTTATTGGGAGTAGGTGGCGCAAAGCTGATGGATGTTATTGGATTCAACCCTGAGTTGTATCATCTGAATGAAGCACATGGTTTATCTGCTGCCTTCTATTTATATAAGAAGTACAAGAATAATATTGAAGAAGTAAGGAAAAGATTGGTGTTTACCACGCATACGCCGGAAGAAGCAGGTAATGAAAAGCATGATATTTACCTCTGTCATAAAATGAGTTACTTCTGTGGATTGGCGATTGATGAGGTAAAGAAATTATACGGGCATGACAGTGATCAATTTAACCACTCACTGGCAGCATTAAGGTTTGCAAAGCTGGCAAATGGAGTATCTCAATTACATGGTCATGTGTCGAGAGCTATGTGGGGCAAGTATGACAAAATATGCCCGATTATTTCTATTACCAATGCACAAAACTGGCGGTATTGGGCGGACAAACAATTGTATCGTTTTGCAGAAGCCGGAGATGATTATGGAATTGATGACAGGAAAAAATATTTAAAGAAAAGGGCTTTTGAAATAGTTGCTGATCAAACCGGTAAAATATTCAACCCTGATGTGTTTACTATTGTTTGGGCAAGGCGTTTTGCTGGTTATAAAAGAGCCAGCTTGATTACTACTGACGAAGAACGTTTTGAAAAATTGTTGAGCAGTACAAAGTATCCTGTTCAAATTATCTGGGCCGGTAAACCATACCCTGTTGATCATCCTGCCATCAGCGAATTCAACCAGTTGGTTCACCTGAGTAAGAAATATAAAAATGTGGCGGTGCTTACAGGTTACGAGCTTGCCCTGTCCAAAAGAATGAAACAGGCATCCGATTGCTGGTTAAATAACCCCCGTGTTCCCCGTGAGGCATCCGGTACCAGCGGTATGACAGCTGCAATGAATGGCGCTGTTAATTTTTCTACTGACGATGGCTGGATACCGGAATTCATTAATCATGGTCACAACGGGTTTGTTGTGCCTAAAGCAGATTATGCAAATATGGCTACCCATGAACAGGATCAATATGATTTGAATAAGTTATACGAAATTCTTGAAAACGAAATTCTGCCGTTATACTATGATAATTATAACACCTGGAGACAGGTAGTTAAAAATGGTATGCAGGATGTTCGTTTCCAGTTTGATAGCAACCGGATGGTAAATGAGTATTACGAACTTTTGTATAACTAATCAGATACGCATTCAATAGTTGTTTTAGTTCTGTAACTTTATGAAGTTTACAATGAAATACTATTGTATGAAATCAATAAAATTTTTTATTGCAGTTCTTTTTTTTGTGCAAGTTTCGTTTGCACAAAACAGCCTTGTAAATGATGGCACTATTACTACCCAATCCCCCAGCTTTTTTCTTGATTATCTCAGGGATGAAAAATCTGCCGATCTCTTCAGGCCAGATGTTTATGCAGGAGTTGAGGGTATTCCCTACCTCTCTGAGAGTTGGGCATATGCAAGGATTATACTGGCCGACGGCAGAAAATTTGACAGTGTTTTATTAAAATTGAATTTGTATGAAAATAAGATTCATTTTAAAGATCAGAATGGCCGTGAAAGAATGGTGGCAACTCAGGTGAGGGAAATTGAGATCAGGGATGTGTCATCGAAGTGGAATAACACTGTATTTGTATCAGGTTATGGGGAAGATAAGAATATGTTTTTCCAGATACTTGCTGATGGAAACAAAGCAGAACTTCTCAAAAAAATGAATGTAATAATAAAGGAGCTGAAAGTTTTCAATGCCCCTAATCAAAGGAGTTTTGAGTTGCAGGAACGGCTTTATATTTATTCGAGTGGAACAGGTACACTTTACCAGGAAAGTAAAAACTGTTCATCGTTGTTGAGTGCTTTTGGAAATGATAATAAAGTGACCAGTTTCATTTCTTCAAATGATATAAAATGTAACAAGGAAAAAGATTTTAAAAAACTGGTTGACTATTATAATTCTTATCAATAGAACTTATTCAAATTTAATTAATAACTCTTCAAAAGTGGCTGTGACTGGAAAGTATGCGGCTACTTTTTTTATTACGCCTTCTACTAATGCATCAGGACAAGAAGCACCGCTTGTTATCAAAATTTTTACGGGGATTTTCTCCGGTAAATAATTACCTGTTAGTAGTTCTTTCTTGTTATGAAAATTATAATGGAGAATTTGCTTCGGCGAAAGTATCTTTTCTTCACTGTTTATAAAGTACGAAGGCAGTTTTTCTTCACACAACTCTACCAGGTTAGATGTATTGGATGAATTGTATCCGCCGACAATAATGGCGAGGTCAGCCTTTGTTTCCAGCATACCACTTACAGCTGTCTGGTTATCGTTAGTGGCGTAGCATAAAGTATCTCTTGTATCAGCAAACCGTTCTTCTGTTGTCGCTTTTGTCAGCTTGTATTTGCTAATCATGGTTTGCTTTAGAAAATCAGCAATAGCTTGTGTATCGCTGGCCAGCATGGTAGTTTGGTTTACTACACCAATTTTTTCTAAATCATTTTCTACATTAAAGTTTTCGGAATATTGGTCTTTGAATTCATTGTAGAAATCTGTGGCCATTTTTTCTCCGGTAATATATTTGGCCAGTTCCCTTGCTTCTTTCATATCCTTTACAACTACTGATGGGCCTGTAAATGCTGCATGTGAAAAAGTGGCCCTTGTTTCTTCATGATTGGGTTTGCCATGGATGATGATGGTGTAATCTTTTTTAGCAATCACTTCGCTCCGGTTCCATACTTTTTCTACAAAAGGACAGGTGGTGTTATATTTCTCCGTTTGAATACCAATATCGCTTAATTTTTTTTCTATTTCCAGTGTGGTGCCGAAAGCTGGTATCAATACAATATCATCAGAATTAATGGTAGAAAAAGGTATCAGTTGTTTGCCGTAAGTATCCTGTAAAAACTGTATGCCATGCGATTGCAGGTCGGCATTTACCTGTGGATTATGAATCATTTCACTCAGCAGGTAAATTTTTTTACCGGGATTTTCTTCCACCGTTCTGAAGGCAATATCAATGGCATTTTCTACACCGTAACAAAAACCAAAGTGGCGGGCTAAATAAATCTGTAATGGGCCAAAATCCAACAGGGTGGGGGTGAAGTCTTTTTTCATCTTATCCATTTCCTTCCGCTTTTTCTTAATGGCGGAAATTAATGGACTGCGATAAAAGATTGGCACATCGAAATTCTTCATGGATGCAAATATAGTTCTGTTTCTGGTTTCTGGTTTCGGGAGGATACTATTTGAAAATTCGAAATATTTGCATTCAGGTTAACCCGAAACGCTGCACCCGAAACCTGTAATCCGTACCTTCGTTTTATGCGATATTTTTTTCTTGCCATCGGGTTTTCAACTTTGCTTGTATCCTGCAAGCTGATGAAGAAAGAAGATGAAAAAAATAATATTACTAATAATAAGAATCAAAAAAGTATGATGAACAGATTTAAACCGGTTGAATGGGCGCACAATACGAATGTATATGAAGTTAATTTACGGCAGTATACAGAGGAAGGCACTTTTAATGGATTTGCAAAGGAATTGCCACGGTTAAAAGATATGGGAGTGCAAACACTTTGGTTTATGCCGGTTACGCCTATTGCACAAAAGAATATGAAAGGGACAATGGGCAGTTACTATGCCTGTTCTGATTATACGTCTATTAATCCTGAGTTTGGGACACTTGATGATTTTAAACGATTAGTGAAGCAAGCCCATGATATGGATTTTAAGGTCATCCTTGACTGGGTAGCCAATCATACCGGATGGGATCATGTATGGACAAAAGAACATCCGGATTATTTTGAAATGGATACAGCTACCAATGATTTTAAAATTGCCTCCGGAATGGATGATATCATTGAACTGGAGTTTAATAACCCCGCACTGAGAAGGGCAATGATAGATGCGATGAAATTTTGGGTAACGGAATGTGATATTGATGGTTTCCGATGTGACTTAGCTTTTTGGGTGGAACTGCCTTTCTGGAAGGAAGCAAGAAAAGAATTGGATGTTGTAAAGCCTTTATTCTGGTTAGGTGAATTTGATGAGCTGGATAGCCCTGAGTATGGAGAAGCATTTGATGCCAGCTACAGCTGGACATGGATGCATAAAACCCAGAATTTTTACCAGGAGAAACTGGCATTGGACAGTATATACAAAATTCTAAAAAGGTATGATGATTTGGGTGATAGCACGATGCGGGCATGGTTTACCACCAATCACGATGAGAACAGCTGGAACGGAACAGAATATGAAAAGTATGGGGACATGGCGAAAGCTTTAGCTGTTTTCAGCACTACATGGAATGGCGTTCCGTTATTATATTCCGGCCAGGAGTTACCTAACAAGAAGAGAATTAAATTTTTTGATAAGGATGTAATTGATTGGACGGGTGAATACGAATTACAATTGTTTTACAAAACCTTATTGACACTTCATACTGTTCATCCTGCCCTTCGTAGCGGAGACCCAACGGTACAGACATTCCGGGTAAAAACAACGGATAGTGAAAATATTTTTGCTTACCTGAGGAAGAAGGATGATAAAGAAGTGCTGGTGGTACTTAATCTATCGAAAGAAAACAGCCTGCCTGTTGAAATAACAGATGAATTGATAAAAGGGGTTTTTAAAAATGTTTTTGCCGGGAGCGATAAAGATTTTACAAAAGAAAGAAAGCTTTCGATGCAGGCATGGGAATATCAGGTGTATGAAAAGTAAAAGCACAGATTAATTAATGAATATTATTGATTAAGATTGATCTGATAAAAAAAGCTGTCCGATTAAGGACAGCTTTTTTTTAATCATTTTATGATAATATAAATGGTTATTCCAGGTTCAGCGGATATCTGTATACTCCTTCGTAACCCGGATATATACCTTCAAGCTGAATACTTTCTCCTCTCAGGCTTAAAATAGCTTTACTAATATCTTCGATACTTGTAATATCGACTCCGTTCACACTAGTTATAATAAATCCATCCTGCATTCTTGTTTTGCTAAATGCTCCGTCGGCCTTTATTTTCTTAACAATTACTCCACCTTCAATTTCATATGTCAAAGCTTTCTTTTTATCCAGGTTTTCTAAATCTGCACCCAATACTTCATTCAGGTTAAAAGTTGAAGCCAAATCCAACTTTCCGGCAGATTCTTTTAATGTAATCGCTACTGTGTATTCTTTATTACTTCTTAAATAAACAAGGGGAACTTTATCTCCTGGCTTAAAGCTGGCAATCTGTGCACTCATTTCTAATCCGGTCGCAACTGGGTTCCCGTTTACTTTTGTAATGATGTCACCTTTTTTCAAACCTGCTTGTGCAGCAGCTCCCTCAGCCGGAACTTGTTGTACGTATACACCTTGCCCATCTGTAAGACCTGCTTGTTTTACCAGTCTTTCATTTTCTGTTTCAGATGAAGGATAACTAATGCCAATGAAACCTCTTTTTACATCACCATATTGAATTAAGTCATTAACTATCTTCTTCACAATATTTACCGGGATAGCAAATGAATAGCCTGCATAAGTACCTGTGGGTGCATATATGGCTGAATTAATTCCGATCAATTGTCCATCAGTATTAATTAATGAGCCACCGCTATTACCCTGGTTTACAGCAGCATCGGTTTGAATGAATGACTCAATTGGTGTTTGGCTTTGACGGCTGTTAATTCCGATTGACCTTCCTTTTGCACTAACAATACCTGCTGTAACAGTGGTTTCTAATGTAAGTGGATAGCCAATCGCTAATACCCACTGACCTAATTTCACATTATCTGAATTACCATATAACATGAAGGGGAACCCTGTACCATCAACTTTTAATACTGCAATATCACTACTTGGGTCTCTCCCAATAATTCTTGCTTTATACACTTTTTTATTATGAAGTGTAACTGTGATTTCCTCAGCAACTCCATCGCCACCATCAGAAATAACGTGGTTGTTGGTTACGATATAGCCATCATCACTAATAATTACACCACTACCAGAAGCTTTTTGTTCAGGCTGAATTTGAGGTCCGAAACCCGAACCCGGGCCAAAAAATTGTTCAAAGAGGTCTTCCATACCACCACCATTCCTGTTTCCACGGAGATTGTTGCTTACTTTTTTAGCTGGAATTTTTGTTTTGATATGTACTACTGCTGGTACGGCTGCATTGGCAGCTTTAGTAAAATCAACTGGTTCACCTGCTACGCCAGCAGCATTATCAGAAAAACCGGCATAATTAACAGGTAGTTTACCATCACTTGTTGATTGAGTGAATAAAGCACTTTTACTTGTTAGCTTGTTATACAAAGCCACACTGCTTATTCCTGATACGGCACTTATAGCGACTACCAGCAAAATTTGTTTCCATTTCATAGTTTATACTGATTTATTTTAAACTTTATTATTTAAACGTTTAATCTGATAACACAAAGTAACGAAGAGAGTTGGGTATTAAATTTCCGTTGATTTAGTTTAACAATTCATTTACCAAGACTTTCGTACTTCGCCGGCCCTGTAAAATTAATACGATTTACGAATATTTGAAACCAAAGGTTTCTACAAATTTGATAAAAAATTCAGGGTATCCACACCATCTGCATAGTCAGAGATGGTTGGGGACTGGCTGCTTCCATATGGGATAAAGCCTTTTCCAGCAATGCATTGAAGGTCACTGGTTGTTTTTAATAAATTTTGTAATATGTTCTGGTCGTAATAAAACTCATAGTTCAGCTGGCTTATAGGGGAAAAGAATGGGGCATCCTCAATCAGCAGAATGGAGCCATTGGTCATATAGTATTTCTTATTCAAAAGGTGCAGGGCAAGGTTGTAGTCATAATTGTTTTTGTATTTGTGATGGTCTGACAGGTAATTATATTTTCTGAAGGCTTCCAGTACCGGAATAAAATCATACGCCTCAGGAACATAAATTTTAGTCACATTTCTGCAACCTAACCCAAAGTATAAGTAAACATCATCAGCCAGTTTTTCCAAATCTTCATTGGTTTCTTCGCCGGTAAGCACAGCAACAGACGTTCTGTTTTTCCGGATAATATGCGGATATTTTTTAAAATAATATTCAAAATACCGGGATGAATTATTACTGCCTGTGGCAATATAGGCGTCACATCCTTTCAACATTTCTGAAAAATCACTGAAAGTTGCTGCGTCAGCATTCCATTCGTTCAGCTTCTCCAATAAATGTTTAATAAGTACCTGGTCTTTTGATGACGGTTTGATAAGGGCTTTATGACCGGAAATGAAAATACACAGCCAGTCGTGAAAACCTACCAGCGGAATGTTACCGGCCATTATCAATCCAACAGTTTGAGGGTTTAAATTTTCAGCCGGAAGTTGATATCCCGCTGCCCATTTTTCCAGTACCTCTTTTTGAAGGAAATACCGGGCAATATTATTGGAAGCCAGATCCACAAATTCAGGAATAAACCAACCATTTTCACGGCTGGCCCTTTCTTTAGCTGCTGCCCAATTTTCATCGTCTGATAAAATATATTGCCCCAGCCGTATCAATAAATCAATCCTATGTTGTAAATTCATTCTTATCAATTAATTTTGTGTAACAAAAATAACTATCAACACATTAATTAAATTATTATGGCAATTAAGATTACCGAAGAATGTATAAACTGCGGTGCCTGCGAACCAGAATGTCCTAATAACGCCATTTATGAAGGCGGCGTGGAATGGGCTGTTGCTGATGGCACATCTGTAAAAGGCTCTTTTACTTTGTTGGATGGTACAGTAGTGGATGCTGACCAGAAAAACGCCCCTGTTGCTGTAGATGTATACTATATAACTCCTAATAAATGTACTGAGTGCCAGGGCTTTCATGAAGAACCTCAGTGTGCAGCTGTTTGCCCGGTAGATTGCTGTGTGCCAGACGAAATGTACCAGGAAACAGTAGACCAGCTAATGGCTAAAAAGGAAAGTCTGCATATTTAATTTGTGTTGTTACTGTGCATAAAAGCAGGGCTGGAAAATTGATTTTGGCTTATTAATTCTATAACTTACAATATATCTTAGGATATACGGCAGTGCAAACTGCCCAAACAGTGGCGGGTGATATTTCCCGTCGTAAAAAGGTGAAGGAGAAACGGCCTTCACCTTTGTTATGTCGCACCTGTACCCTAAAGGGGCTTACAACGAGTCAATAAATTTGAATTTTCCCCCTTACAGCCAACCAATAGCGGTTAATAATTTTTGTTAAGGCTATTTTATAAATGTCTTTTACGTTGGGCATGTTAGAAATTTCAGCAATATTTGCAACGTCTAATCACACTATTTAACCCAGTATGAAGAAAAACATAGCTCTCGTAACCGGTGGCTTTTCCGGCGAGGCCGTAATATCCTACAGAAGTGCCGTTACTATTGATAATAATCTCGACAGGAATCATTTCAATGTTTATAAAATTGACATCAATCCGAAAGGATGGTTTTATGAACATACGGACAAACGTAAACTCGAAATTGACAAGAATGATTTTTCCTTGCAACTGGATGATGAAAAAGTAATTTTTGATGCGGTTTTTATCGGCATGCATGGTACACCCGGCGAAGATGGAAAACTGCAGGGTTATTTTGATACACTTAAGATTCCTTATACCGGTTGTGATGCTGCTACTTCAGCCATTACATTTAATAAGCGATATGCAGTTGCGGTTGCTGCCATGGCCGGTGTTAGTGTTGCAAAATCGGTGTTGTTAATCAAGGACAGTTTTGGCAGCCCTGATGAAATTATAAGCACTTTACAATTCCCTGTTTTTATAAAACCCAATAATGGCGGTTCCAGTATTGGTATGTCGAAGGTGAACAGCCCGTCGGATGAATTAGGTGCTGCTATTGAAAAAGCATTTAAAGAAGATGACCAGGTGCTTGTGGAAGAAATGATAATGGGCCGTGAATTTACCGTTGGGGTTTTTAAAACAAAAGGTAACATCATTGTTCTGCCACTCACAGAAGTAAAAGCCGATGATGATAAGGCCTTTTTTGATTTTGAAGCAAAATACCAGGGTAAGTCATCTGAAACAACCCCTGCTGTAGTTGATGAAGTTGTAGCTGATAAAATACGAGATGCGGCGAAAAGAATTTATGCTGCATTTAATTGTAAAGGCGTGGTACGTATTGATTTTATTTATAATGAGAAAGCAGCCAAGCCTTATATGCTGGAAGTAAATACTATACCGGGACAAAGTGAAGCCAGCATTGTGCCGCAACAGGTAAAAGTAATGGGCTGGAGCCTTAAAGAATTTTATACTAAATTGGTTGAAGAATGTTTTAGAAAATAACTTAACAATCTTTCAACTATTGATAACTTATAATCTTACGAATGTTTAAATTCATCACACACCGTCCGTTGTGGGTAAATATAATAGCAGGGTTACTCCTGACTCTTGGCATCTTTGCTGTTTTTACACTTTCGCTTAACTGGCTCACCGGGCATGGTAAATCGGCTACTGTACCATCTGTTACCGGGAAAAAATATGAGGATGCAAAACAACTATTGAAGAAGGCGGGGTTTGATTATGATATACAGGATTCTGTTTATGTAGATACACTGCCGCCACTTACCGTTATTAAGCAAATTCCTGATGCTGACGATGTGGTAAAATCAAATCGTACAGTTTACCTTATCATCAATCGTTCCATACCACCACTTGTAGAAATGCCAAATCTGGTTGGTTATAGTTACCGTAATGCAGAAATGGTATTGAAGAATATGGACCTTAGAATCGGGGATACTACTTTTAAGCCGGACTTTGCCAAGAATGCGATACTGGAACAGCTATATAATGGTTCTCTTATTACTCCAGGTACAAAAATCAGGAAGGGTAGTTCCATTTCTTTGGTGATGGGTGACGGAGTAGGTAAGAGGGAATTTATTGTTCCGATTATTACCGGACGTACTTTTGCGCAAGTTAAAGAAATGCTGGAAGGAGCTGGTCTTGGTATCGGGGCTATTGTAACAGATTCAGATGTTAAAGACACGATGAGTGCATTTGTATACAAACAAAATCCTGAACGATTTGATGATGAAAAAAGAATCCTGAGGATACGCTCCGGCCAGTTGATGGATGTATGGTTACAAGTGAATAAACCAGCGAAAGACAGTACAAAAGAAAATATTGATATTCCTGTAAAGGATAAAGAGGATAATTAAAAATAACAACATGCAGAACATAACTGTAGACGAGTTGAAAGCCCGGATGGATGCCGGTGAAAAATTAAATTTATTTGATTGCCGTGAGCCGCATGAATATGCAGAATTTAATATCGGAGCTAAATTAATTCCGTTGGGTCAAATACAATCCATGCAATTGGATGAACTGGAAGATCTGAAAGACCAGGAAGTTATTATTCATTGCCGCAGCGGCAACCGCAGCGGACAAGCTTGTATGTTTTTAGATGCAATGGGATTTAAAAATACCTGGAATGTAACAGGTGGTATGTTAGCCTGGCAAGAGAAATTTGTAAAGTAATAGAATAGCCCGGAAGTCAGTAAAGACGGAAAGTCCGGAAGATGCTTTGAAATAAATGAATATTTCTTTCTGTCTCCCGGACTTTCTGACTTCCGACTATAACCTTACATTCAATCCTATCATAAAATTCGTTCCTGCCATCGGGAAATAGAAATTCTCTGTTACTGTTTCTCCACCAACAAAATAACTATATGTATAGCCATTAGGCTCATACTTCTTACCGAAAATATTATTTACCTGTGCAATGATATTTACTTCTTTGAGCCATTTCTTTTTAATGGTGTAAATGGCTCTTACATCCTGCACATAAAAGGAATTTAACGAACGACTATCACTTTCTGTATTGTCTAAGTATTGTTTACTTACGTATTTACTTAGCAAACTTAGTTCTGCATTTTTAAAAGGCAGGATATTGATACTGGCTCCACCAACAACAGAAGGGGAGAAAGGAATGTCAGGTAAGTTATAGACAGTTGTTTTTTGTCCACCGTTGTCATAATCATCAATGTATTCTGTAAAGTTTTTTACTTTGTTTTTACTCAAAGCAAGATTTGCGGAAGCATTCATCCACGAATTAAATTTTATTCCACCTTGCAATTCCACACCCATGCGATAGCTTTTAGGAATATTCGTCCTGGTATAAGCACCTACATCATTTATCTGTCCTGTTAGTATCAACTGATTTTTGTAATTCATATAGTATAATGTAGCAGACCAGTTGCAGTTCAATAGTTTTTTTTCAATACCTAATTCAACATCCTGCAATCTTTCTGGTTTTGGTTGCTGTGTGTTGCCTGCTTCAAAATCATCCCGGTTTGGTTCTTTGGCAGCTACGCCATAGGACAGGTATGCATTCCAGCCTTTATTATTATAATTGATTCCAGCTTTCGGATTGAAAAAATTATAGTTATTGTCAATTGTTAAACCCCGGTTGTCTCGGAAGCCATCTATTGTATAACCAACACTACGGTATTGTACATCTGCAAATAAATTCCAGTGAGTAGAAAAATTTTGCTGCCATTTTGTATAAATATTGAAATCTTTTTTTGCTGCCTCATGGTCATACCATTTGTAGTTAGGCTCGGGTAATCCGCCGTTAGATGACCATACCAGTTTGCCATAATGCTCGCCATCATATTTTGCATAAGCACCACCTACTATTAGCTGAGTATTATTTTTTTTGTATTGCAACGAAAAAATATTGCCATAGTAATAATTATCTAACCAAAGCTGGCGGATAAAATCAGACCTTGTAATGGTAGTGCTGCCAATTATAAGATTGGATAGTCCATAGTCGACAAATTTCTTATTGGCTTTGTACTGCTCGTAATAACCTTTACCACGGGTAAGAAAAAGCGCAGTGTTGAATGAGATTTCTTTATTTAATTGTTGTGTAAAGAATAACTGGTAATGTGTTTGAGTATAATTATCAGTTTCATTATCATACGGCGTTCCCGGTTTCTCCATACCAGCATAATTGATTGTACGGTTACCGCTTTTTAAATCAGCTTCTGAAATGCCATTCCATGCCTGGTAGGTTTTTTCTTTGCCGGTGAAAATATTCAAACGTAGCGATGTCTTATTGCTTAAATAAGCAGTGGATAAATAAGCTGATTGAAGATTGGTTTTGGCTCTGTCAATAAACCCATTACTGCTGATATTAGAAAGCCGGGCATCAACAGTAAAATGGTCATTCAATAAGCCGCTTCCAACTTTAATTGTGTTCTTCCAGGTGTCGAATGAGCCGTAGGTATTATTAATTTCTGCAAAGGCTTCTTTATTTACTTCATTGGTGCTCATATTTATACTGGCACCAAAAGCTCCTGCACCATTGGAAGAAGTACCTGCACCTCTTTGTATCTGAATAGAATTAACAGATGAACCAAAGTCGGGAAGATTGACAAAGAATGTACCCTGGCTTTCGGCATCATTATAAGGAATGCCATTTAGTGTGACATTAATCCTGGTAGCATCAGTACCTCGAATGCGGATACCCGTATAACCAATGCCATTACCGGCATCTGAGTTGATGACCACAGATGGGGTTTGATTTAATAAAAAAGGAACGTCCTGCCCCAGATTTACTTTGGCAATTTCTTTTTTGGATAAATTGGTTTTGCTGAACGGGGCATTTTCATTTGCCCGGATAGCCCGAACTTCAACGGGGGTTAATAAATAAAAGCTGTCTTTGGAGACTTCTTTTTCTTGCGACATCAATTGGATGCACAAGAGTGATGAAATGACGGAAATTACAATCCTCTTCATTTTTTAAAGTTTGTTGCCTGCCTTGCGGCGGACGGGTTAAAAAATAAGAGGGAAACGCTGTTGGAGAAAGGTAAATACTAATATCCTTCCCTACGCAGGCATTACCCTGACCAGGTTTTCGGGTATAATCTCAGATTGTTTTTGTCATGCTGAGCTTGGCGAAGCAGACAAAAAACAAACACCCCGGGAACACTGAAAAACTAAAGCCTTTTAAATCAAAGGCTAAGAGCTAGTGCAAAAATAGGGAATAAAATAATTGGTAGCTGCTGTAACTTTTCTACGCCGCTCTTCGTACCACTCTAAACCATAGTTTATGAAGAAGTTATTATTATCTTTTTTAGTTATCGCCATTGCCGGCACTGCCGCTTTTGCCCAAAAAGTCATTAATGATGTCAATGTTGAAAAGAGAACGATAGGCAGTTTTCATGGCATTGAAGTAAGTACCGGGATTGAATTAACCCTTACTGAAGGAAACACAGAAGAAGTAGCCGTGAGTGCTTCGACAATAGAATTCCGGGATAAGATTGTAACAGAAGTAAAGAACGGTATTCTGAAAATTCATTACGAAACTAAAACCGGTTCTGTAAATAAAGTAAAAGAAACCAAAGCACTTAAAGCTTTTGTTTCTTACAAAACATTGGATGCGCTGGATGTAAACACCGGTGCAGAAGTAAAGATTAACGGTGTACTTAAATCTTCATCACTCAATTTGAATGCTAACACAGGCGGATTGGTAAATGGCGAAGTAGATATTGCTACATTTAAAGTAAGTCAGAATACAGGCTCTAAAATTACTTTGTCTGGTAAAGTGGAGAAATTGGAAATAAACGGTGATACAGGAAGTAAATTCAATGGGGAAGGATTAAGCACTTCTAATTGCAGTGCTAAAGTAGGTACAGGTGCCGGCATTTATATTACTGTCCAAAAAGAACTAAATGTAAAAGCAAATACCGGCGGCTTTGTAAAATATAAGGGGGAGGCAGGTATCCGTGATATAAAAACCAGTACCGGCGGTTCTGTAAAAAGAATTTAAAATCATTAACTAACCAACAAAAGTATAGCCATGAAAAAAGTATC
>JANMFO010000362.1:0-14709 GCA_031374245.1 Chitinophagaceae bacterium
GAAACACCAACCAATCCATTGATGAACATTACAGATATTGCTGCAGTAGCTGCAATCACCCAATCTAAAAATATTTTACTGGCTGTTGACAACACATTTGCATCACCCTATTTACAAAATCCGCTTGACCTTGGTGCAGATATAGTAATGCATTCGGTTACAAAATACCTTGGTGGCCATAGTGATGTTATTCAGGGTTGTTTAGTAATGAATGATGCGGACCTGAGAGAAAAATTATACTTCATTCAAAAAAGCTGCGGTGCTGTACCCGGACCGATGGATTGTTTTTTAGTGTTAAGAGGAATAAAAACATTGGGTGTAAGAATGAAAGCCCATTGTGAAAACGGAGCGAAGATTGCACATTGGCTGCGCAGTAATGCGAAAGTTGCTAAAGTGTACTGGCCGGGTTTTGAAGACCATCCAGGCTATGCAGTTGCTAAAAAACAAATGAGGGATTTTGGTGGCATGATTTCCTTTGAATTAAAAAATGATAGTGTGGATGAAGCTAAGAGGGTTTTATCATCCACCCACTTATTTGCATTAGCTGAAAGTTTAGGTGGCGTTGAATCACTAATCAATCATCCGGCCAGTATGACACATGCTTCTATCCCAAGAGAAGAAAGAATAAAAAATGGTTTATCTGATTCTCTTATTCGCCTGAGTGTGGGTATTGAAGATGCAGACGACTTAATTGAAGATTTGAATAAAGCTATCGGATAGCTGAAGCTATAATGAAAGAAAAGGATTTAGAAAGATTTTTAAACAGCAAGGTTGATTTATATAATCAACCTTCTTTTATTAAGGATGACCCTATATGCATCCCGCATTCCTTCACTAAAAAACAAGACATAGAAATTGCCGGTTTCTTTGCTGCCATTTTTGCCTGGGGCAACAGAACAACTATCATTAGCAAATCAAAAGAGCTGATGCAGTTGATGGATAATGCACCACATAGTTTTTGTTTGAATCATTCTCCGAAAGAACTAAAGAGCTTAACCAATTTCAAACACCGCACTTTTAATACTACCGACCTTCTTTACTTTATTGAGTTCTTCAACTTTCATTACAGCAAATACAAAAGTCTTGAAACAGCCTTTACCATGCATGGTAATACGGCTGAAAAAATGCTGACTGGCTTCCACCATTATTTTTTTTCATTAGAACATGTTCCTGAGAGAACAAAAAAACATATTGCCACCCCGGAAAGAAATTCATCCTGTAAAAGATTGAACATGTTTCTTCGCTGGATGGTGCGGAAAGATGATAACGGCGTTGACTTCGGCATCTGGAAAAACATTTCTCCTTCTCAACTTATTTGTCCGCTTGACCTGCATGTAGTAAGAGTAGCCAAACGATTAAATCTGCTTCAACGAAAACAAACTGATTGGCAAGCAGCATTAGAGTTAACAGAATATCTGCGAACTTTGGATAAGAATGACCCGGTGAAATATGATTTTGCGTTGTTTGGTATGGGAGTGATGGAAAAATATTAATCTGATGATACCTGTTAACAAGGAATTGATTCCAGAAATAAATCAGTCATTAGAAATAAGTCTACCCGCTACTGTTTCTCCCGAAGAGTTAAGGGAGAACTTGGTTGCACATATTAACCACCTTATCAACCATGATTTTGAGAAATTAGTTTCCTTACTGTACCGGATTGATGTGAATGAATCCAAAATGAAACAGCTTCTTGAATTAAAGAAGGGGGAAAATGCTGCCGGACTAATTACTGATTTAATTATTGAAAGGCAATTACAGAAGATAAAAAGTAGAAAAGAAACGAGGGGTAACAATGATATTCCGGATGATGAAAGATGGTAATCATCTACTCCCCTTTAGAGGCTGGGAGCATAAAATCCCGTCAACAGTTTAGTCAGCGGGACAATAATATTGATGAAAGTGAAAAATGGTAACCCTTCGATAAACTCAGGGTGACAATCATTTCTTCTTTTCAAACATTAATTCTTTTACCTTCTCTTTATCTTCTTTCTCTTTTTTCAGGTCGAACATGGTGCCAAATACATGATCCCAGATAGTGGAACTTACACCGTATCCATTATGTTCATTTTTATAATGATGCAGATGATGATTTCTCCAAAGTCCTTTCATCCATTTGAAAGGCGGGTTCCAGGCATGAATGGCATAGTGCATGGTACCATACATAAGATAGCCCAATAAAAAGCCAGGAAAAAACATAAATGTTTGCTGACGTATAACCAGGTACATCAAGCCAAAAATAGCTGAAGCAAGGATGATGCTGGGAACAGGTGGCATAAACAACCGCTGCTTATCCCTTGGATAATGATGATGATTACCGTGCAGTGTGTAAATAAATTTTTTAGCCCGTCCGCTATTCGCAATCATATGAAAAAGAAACCGGTGAGCCAGGTATTCAAAAAAAGTCCAGAAAAACATTCCACCTAAGAAAGTAAGAATGATTCTTCCTGTTGTAAACCCGAGGCTATTGCCGCTGTAATACAACATATAAATCATTACCGGGGTATACATTCCCCAAATTACCAATGGATGGGTTTTAGTCAGCATTTCCAGGTAAGGATTCCTGAATAACTGAGCCTGCCCTTTATTATGAATTTTCTCGAATTCCATGGCGCAAAGATAAGGAAAGGAATGTGTGCCTGAAATGGGGATTTAGCCTGATTTTAATCAGTTTTTAAGAGTTGTTCGACTGTTTGAAACTGATAGCCTTTTGCTTTAAGAAATTTTAACAATTCTGGCAAGCGATGGTAAAACTTGTCTGTACGTTTAGGATCAGTTCCTATATGCACCAGCAAAATAAAACCATTAAGCCCGGATGGATTTGACTGCTCGTAGCTTATGATTGACTTATAGATTTCTTCGCTGCTGCGATAATTTTTCATATCGGGTGTGGTATAATCCGCATTACTTTTTGTACCGGGAGTAAAATTGATAAGCTGCAATCCCATTTCTTTTGTCCAGGCTGCAATGCTGTCATTATACCATTCATACGGTGGCAGGAAAAAATCAGCATTCTTATGAGTAATACCATGTACCGTCATTGAAGCATAGTTGTCAGCCAAATCAACGGCGAATTCATTTTGTGTAACCAGCAAACTATCTCGTTTACTCCAGTCGCAATACAACAAATGTTTATCTGAATGCGGCCCAAGATAATGCCCGTCTTTCTTCAGTTGACGAATAGTTGTTGCAAAAGAATCGTTTCGGTAAAACCTTCCAGTAAAAAAGAAAGAGGTTTTTATTTCTTCCTGCTTTAATGTTTTTGAAATAAAATCTCCTCCATCAGCAAATTCATCGCCGGTAAAAACAAGAGCCATTTTTCTTTGTGTGCTATCACCACGGATAATAGCACCGTGACTGTAAGAAAAATTTTCCTTTAATGACTTTTCGAAAGTCTCCCCCGTGAGGGGAGATTTAGAGGGGGCTTCCGCCTCCTTAGCAGCTAATAAGTAAATCAATGACGCTGTTCCATCCATCGTAGGTTCATTGGTACTGTAGTCGCCATAGTCATCATGATAAACGGCAAGGTCGCTTTGAAATGTTGCATATTCATCCGGTTGGTACAGTGTAATGCCAATTAAATTCTTATAAATACTTCCATATACCGGGCCATCTACCAAGCCGCCATCAATCTGATAGTTTTTTAAATGCGTAAAGACAGAATGAGGATCAACCGGAGTATCGCCCCATGAGGGTAATCCATACACCATACTTGTACCCCATGGATTGCAACCAAACAACCAATCGAAGTTGGCTTGCTCCAATTCTGAAAAAGTTTTATCATCCGTTAATTCCCTGTACCAATAACATTGAATAGCGAATGACGTAGTAAGATTATTACTGCACCAGATATAGGGAATACCACGATAGAAGGCATTTGATTTGGCTTTGTTGTAAACAAGTTGGATGCCTTGTTTATAATAACCAATTACGGTATCTCTTCTTTTATCTTTTAATTGTTTAGCTAATTCATAATGACCAATGTTAATGAACGGATACCATTGATAATGTTTGGCAGTATCTGAGCCAAGCCAGGGAGTTGTTGGTTCTTGCTTTGCATACTCAAAAGCAGTTTCATCATACCCACCAATTCGGTAAGGCTTTCCGGTAAATGATGGTTTTTTCATCTCTTTGTCAAGAATGTAATTATGACTTTGTTTGAGCTGAATAAGAGCTAATTCAATATCGTCTTTCCAATTTTCTTCTGCATAGATATATGGTGATCTTACAGATGCTGTTTGAGAGAAGCCTTTTTTATTCTCAGCAAAAGTTAATGCAGATAGTGCTTTGTAGTTTAAATCATCATAATACCTATCGCTACTATTTGTCTTATAAAAAATTTCTGCCCCCAATGCAAATGCACTTGCAAACTTTCCAGCTGTTGAACTTGTGCCTGTTGTTGCATTCATAAACTTACCCCGCTGCTGTGGCTCACCACTTACAAAATATACAGGCCGTTCAAATCCTCTGCCATAAAAAGTATCTTCTTTTGGAATCCGCATTCCCATATGGTCACGGTCATCAGCAATCTGGTTAAACATCCAATCAGGTCTTGGATGCATTTTTAATAACCAATCCAATCCCCACTTCGCTTCATCCAACACATCTGCCATTCCGTTTTTTCCATCCAGACCGTTAGCTTGCTTTTCATCAGTAAACACCTTAGGAAAATCACGGTAAGCCATCAGTAAATGATATGTAGCGTTAGCAGAGGTTGTGCTGTATTGTAAATAATCAGATGCATCATGCCAGCCACCTGACACATCTATTTTAGTACTGTCTTTAATACCGGCCTTTTCTCCATACAACACATAACCATCATGAGTGTGGCAACTGTCTTTCAAATAGGGATTGAAACCACTCCGTTGCTGCCGCATATAGCGAAGACAAAAATCAGCTGCCCCTTTGTACACATCATCACCGATTGTAAACTCAGGTGATTTAGTGCCCCCGGCCTGCAAATAATATCGTCCCGGTTTTTTGAAAAAAGAAAAGTTCAGGCGATAGGTCTGTTTGAACGGCCCATACAATCCGAAGGAATTACCGGCTTTTCCCGATGAAACGATTTTTTTTGTGCTGGCATCTATCAATTGCCAATTAGTTAGAGTCGTTTCTTCCTTACTGCACCATACTGCCACTTTTACCCCACCGGGTGTATAACCCAGTTGATTAATCCGTATCCAGCTTTCAGTGTTTTCTTTTCTGATAAAAGCTAAAACCGGCAGTAAAAAAGCAAACAACCATTTTTTCATAACCTGAATTTACAAACAACCTTGCTAACTTAGCGGCTCTATCAACAATCACTTTATGAAATTAGTATCTTATATAAAAGAAGAACGGGAACAACTTGGCGTATTAATTAATGAGATAATATATGATATGGAAGTGCTGCATCCGGATCTTCCGAACAGCATGAGTATGTTTTTAAATTATTGGGAAGATTCATATCCGATAGCACAGGCTGGTGAACTGATGCTGAAAGAAGGAACAAGAACAAGTAACCGGGGTGTTCCTTTAAAAGATGTGCAGTTACTGGCACCGGTTCCTTTCCCTGCCAGTTGCCGTGATGGCTATGCTTTTCGTCAGCATGTGGCGGCCGCCAGAAGAAACCGGAAAGTGGATATGATACCAGAGTTTGATCAGTATCCTATTTTCTATTTTACCAATCACCACAGCATTACAGGTCCCGGTGAAATAAAATGTATGCCGGATCATTTTGAAAAATTAGATTTTGAACTGGAAGCTGCCATTGTTATTTGTAAACCGGGCAGAAATATTAAAGCTGCAGAAGCAGATGAATATATTGGTGGGTTAATGATCATGAACGATTTGAGTGCAAGACGATTGCAGATGGAAGAAATGCTGCTGAATCTTGGCCCGGCAAAGGGAAAAGATTTTTCTACTGCAATCGGCCCATGGCTGGTAACCTTAGATGAATTGCAACAATATGAAATTCCCTGTAAGGAAAATCATACCGGCATCAGCTGGAATTTGCGGATGCAATGCTGGGTAAATGGCAAGCAGGTAAGCGATAGCAGTGTGGGTGATATGGACTGGACTTTTGCAGAAATAATCGAAAGAGCTTCTTATGGCGTTGATTTATATCCTGGTGATGTGATTGGCAGTGGTACAGTCGGCACGGGTTGTTTTTTGGAACTGAATGGGACAGAAAAGTTCAACGATCCAAACTATACTGAACAATGGCTGCAACCCAATGATGTGGTGGAAATGGAAATTGATGGGTTAGGGAAATTAAGCAATACGATTATAGCAGAGGATACTGATTGGAGTATTTTAAAATTGAAGAAATAATATATCCCACAAAGCCACGAAGGTCACTAAAAATTGATGTTTTAAAAACTACTTTGTGTTCTTAGTGCCTTAGTGGGAAATGAATTTTATGATTCTTGATTTAAAAGATTTAAAAACTTCGGAAAAGCAATACTACCTGCAGCATGTCATTGCTCCACGTCCTATTTGTTTTGCCAGTACGATTGATAAAGCCGGTAATGTAAACCTGAGCCCCTTCAGTTTCTTTAACCTGTTTTCATCCAATCCACCCATTGTTGTTTTTTCTCCTGCCAGAAGGGTACGGGATAATACAACCAAACATACCCTACAAAATGTGCTGGAAGTGCCAGAAGTGGTTATTAATATTGTTACTTATAATATGGTTCAGCAAACATCGCTTGCCAGTTGTGAGTTTCCCAAAGAAGTAAATGAATTTACAAAAGCCGGTTTTACCGAAGAACCTGCCACATTGGTAAAACCACCAATGGTAAAAGAAAGTAAAGTAAAATTGGAGTGCAAAGTGATTGAGGTAAAACCCTTAGGCACTGAAGGTGGTGCTGGTAATTTAGTTATCTGTGAAGTGTTGCGTATGCATATTGACGATTCATTATTTGATGCAAATAAAAAACTGGATCAGCGAAAGATAAACCATATTGCAAGACTGGGCGGAGATTGGTATTGTGTGGTAAATGAAACCAATCTGTTTCAGGTAGAAAAACCCAATACGCAACTGGGTATAGGTATTGATGCTCTTCCTCTTAATATCCGTAACAGTAAAATACTTTCCGGAAACAATCTTGGCCAACTGGCTAATATACATGATATGCCGGTGATAGAACCCTCCTTCGATGATGCTCACCTGAAACAAATCATTCAGTATTACAGCATTAACCCCGATGATATGGAAAAGGAACTACACAGCTATGCAAAAAAATTATTAGATGGCGGTAAAGTAAATGAAGCCTGGCAAGTATTACTGTCAGCCATATAATCTATTTGTTTCATCCAAATACTTTTTTACCTTTAGAACAGCACATTATAACCTGCTTACTTATGAACAAAACAGCAGCTAATTATTTATTCCTGTCACTTATCATTTCTCTGAGTCTTTTTTCTTGTCTTCCTCAAAAAAAAATTGTTTCTGCAAAAAAGGAGTTAACTGCAGTCGACAGCCAGTTGGTAGTACATAGCAGCCAGTTGAAAAAGCTGGATGTACAACGGCAGAATAAGCAGGATCAAAATGAAATTGACGATACCACCAATTCCCGCATTCAAAAATTTATCAATAAAACCAATGCAGAGATTGATACGCTGATTAATCAAAATACTATTCTTATTGGCGAGACGGTTGTTAATAAAGATGATTGGAAACGGTTATTATCAATCCTTTCATCTTCCAGAATTTCTTCAAAAAAAATCGGCGACAAAATATCTTTTCTTTCCGATCTCATCAGTCGTAACATGGTGGTAAAAATTGACCAGGATGTTTTGTTTGAACCGGGTAAATACACAATTGCCCCGGCCATGGCTAATACTATTGGCAAGTTATTTGAGCCTGCAGCAAAAGAAATTGATTTATTTACACGTAAGTATCCTGACTTTCCTTTGTCGTTGGTTATTACTGCTAAAGGCTATGCCGATGCCACTTCTATATCAGAAGGGAGTGCTTTATACAGAGATTTGAAAGACCGCTTGAAACTAAGTAATCCTAATCCGGATACAAAAGAACTGAACAAAGAGCTTTCCAACGCAAGGGCACAACAAGTAAGTGAGCTTTTTAAAAAATTTGCTGCTGGTCGTTCAGCTGATGGCAGTAATTTAAAAAATGTATTATACCTCTACGAAGGCAAAGGTGATAGGTTTCCTGATCCAAAAGTTACTGACTATAAAGTAGACGATCCCAGAAGACGGGTGGTGTTACTTTTTTGGAGTGTGTTTCCGGATTAATTTCTATTTACTTCCAAACACTTTCTTCAAAATATCAGAACCCCGTGCCAATGGATTAGCCCTGATATTGGCTTCTTCTTTTGCCACCTGGTCAAACAAAGCATCAACTGCTTTACCAACCACATAGGCTGTAAGATTGGGATCTACTTTTTTGAAGGTGGTAGGAAGTTTATTATAGGTTGTAACAATGTCTGAATAATATTTTGTGGCATCCACTTTATCCAACGATGTTTTTACAGACGGAGTAAAGGCGGTAATTAATTTCAATTTTGTTTTCTCTTTAAAATAATTAGTAGCTGCGTCTTTATTTCCTTTAAGAATATTCAATGCATCAGTCAACGTCATTTCTTTTACCGCTTCAATAAAAATAGGTTTGGCAAATGCTATAGCATCTTCAGCTCCACGGTTGATGGACAAAATTGCCTTATCTACCTGCGCACCCATACCGAGGTTTCTCAATGTTTTTTCTGCTTTTACTGCATCTGGCGGCAACAGCATTTTGTAAAATTCGCTACCAAAAAAACCATCGGTTTTATTCAGGTTAAGCACAGCTTTTGTCACACCTTGCAATAAAGCTTCTTTAATACCCAGGCCAGCTTCATTTTCTGTTACACTACCAGTTGTTGGTTTTTTGCCAGAAAGTATTTTGGGTAATGTAATTTGTGAGAAAGATTGCTCCGGTACAAAAGCAAGGCAAAATAAAATTGCAGTAATCCATGTTTTCATAAAACGAATTTTAATAAAGTACAAGATAGTGGCCTTTCCTTATTACGAAAAGCCCCATCAGTTATTTTGACGTTATTTTAAGGTATTGGTTGCGCCACTGCTGGTAATAACCACAAATAACAAGGTGGCTTTTACTTAATACCGCCTCCGAATACTTTTCGCAGCAAATCGGTGGTACGGGCTACAATATTTTGCCGGATGTTTACCTCTTCTTTCGCCACTAAATCAAACAAAGCTTCAGTAGCTCTTCCGGTAACAAAAGCCGGAAGATCCGGATTGATTTTTTTATCGTAGTTGGAATTTAGTGATTTTAATCCATCTATACTTTAAGGCTTTTCTTTCTGGTAGTTATCTTTTCCCGGACCAGACGGAAAAAACGGGACCTTTCTTTCTCACTTACTTCACTAATGAGTGTAGAACGTTTCATCTGGTTTTGTATATGATTGTACATGTTTGCATTAAATGCCTCGTCTTTTGTCAGCATAAAATTAATAGTGGAGTGGGATACGTAAGACATTTTAGTTCCATCGAGTTCCACCAGCATATTATTATCGCCCAATAATACTTCATTAAAATACATTCTGAATTCACCGATACGCTTTTGCTCCGGATCATCATAGTTGAATTTATAACCCAATGCAGCTTGTTTTTCCAGGTGATCCCACATTTTCCCTATTGCTTCATATAAAATATATACATCTTCATCGGATTCAAATACCTGGGCATCCCGGTAAAATTCAATCTGGCGGAAAAACATATTCATGCTTTCCATATTCCATATCTCCACACTCGGTAACTGGTTATAAAGATCCAACACTTTACGTTCCAGTATATGCAGACTATCCGGGTGATCAGCAAACCTGAATTTTTTCTTTTCAAATTCCGGAAAATGAAAATAGGTTTTCAAATAAAAAAACCACTTGAATGCTGCTGTTTCCCGCAGATGGTATTGATGAAAAATGGGTAAATCTTTACATATGTAATAAAACGTCTTTTCTTTAAAGCTGTTCATATAAGCCAGGTTGTGCATCATACTGGTTACATACTCTTCAAAGCGAAAATTATTCTTATCAAGATATTGCCCCTGGAATAAAATTCCCTTTGACTGAATATTCATCATTTGATCCAGCGAAATACTGTAATGGATACAAAGTGTGTAGAGTTCGTCCAGCGATATTGTTTTTTCGCCCCTCATGCGACGGTAAGCACTGTCTGTACTAATGTCAAGCAACTTTGCAATTTCATCAGCAATGGAGTCATTTTCTCCGATTTTTGATTTAACTGCCTTAAACAACTGTTGTTGCAGTTCGCCGGTTGTCATGGTTTATTAATTGCGTTTACGATCCTGAATTTTTGATAATAAAATATTGAAAAATATATTACGTTGCTTTTCGCTGCTTTGGCTTATTTGGGTAGATCGTCTGATAAGGTTTTCGAAATCACCAAACAAGTCGTTACAAAAAGATTCATCATTGGTCATTATATAATTCAAATGACCATAATTGATAATGGCAGATTTAATATTATCCGTTATAGTCATTATCGTATTATCACCCAGCACTACCCGGTTAAAAAAGAATTTAAAATTAGGTTTCTTACTTTGCGGGTCTTCTCCCGGCATAAACTTGCAGCCGTGTTCCGCCTGCTCCTTCATATGATTAATTGTTTCTTCCAGCGATTCATATATTATTTTACTATCTGAGGCATTGGAGAAATGCCCTGAGTCTTTTGAAAATTCAATTTGGGAAATGGTACTATTGATACTTTCTGTATTCCACATTTCTGTAGAAGGTACATTGGTATAGTCTCTTGTTAAATCCATACTCATCTGTTCAATATCTGGGGGCAAAATATTAAAACTAAATTGCAGTTTTTCAAAATCAGGATGGGCAAGATGTGTTTTCATCCAGAAAAAATACCTGAAAGCAATTAACGGTCTGAAGTAGAAATTGTGAAAGATGGGCAGGTCTTTTGACATGTAAATTATCTCTTTCTGCATAAAGTTTTCAAGGCCTTTCATTTGTTCATGAAGCCCCTGCAGGTATTGCCTGTAGTTAAATTGTTTGTTGCGGATGCGGACATTCCGGAACAACACACTATCGTTTTTGGCCTCCAGCAGATGATCCAGTGATAAATTGAAATGGCGGCAAAGTATCCATGCTTCTTCCAGCACAAGTGGTGTTTCGCCCCGGATGCGCCGATAGGCACTGTCGCTGCTGACGTTTAATATTTCCGACACAGCATCTACCATAGAAACATCCTGTGACAGCATCTCTTTAATGCGTTGAAACAGAAAATCCTGTGAGTTGGCAGTTGTGGTCATTAGTTGGTTATTAAAGGTGTCTTGAAAACTTAAGCTCCTTTTACAGGACTATAAGTTACTTGATTTTATGCAATAGGGCAATACTCTTAGGGCAGTAATTAGTAAAAATTGCAAACCCATCAATAACCGCCGCAAAATTCAGTTTCCGCCTACCCTGAGATGGCTTTAGCTTGCCGTCATTAATACATTGAATATGAAAAAAATAATTTTTTCGCTGCTGCTTATTTTGTCTGCTTTTATTGCTTTCAGTCAACCACTGGCAAAATATCAGCCCGATATAAAAGAAAAAGACCAGTACCTTCAAAAAAGTAAAAAACAAACCACTGCTGCCTGGTTGTTACTCAGTGGTGGAGTAGTAATGGGAGCAACTGGTTATGTGGTTTTTATTTATGAAGGATTGCAAGGAGATGGAATTTATGGTACCAAAGCAAAATTAGCACTGGCAATGTTTTATGCCGGAGGAGCCGCTATTGTTGGCAGCATCCCTTTATTTATCGCATCGGCAAGAAATAAAGGAATCAGTATGTCTGCAACTGCTGGTTTAAAAATGGAAAACAATATTTCGCAATTGCAACCATCTTTTGTAAAAGCATCTTATCCTGCCCTTTCCTTAAAAATAAATTTGAAGTAATTTTTTTTATCATCAAAACTTCCTGTTATGAAAAAGCAACTTATAATTATTTTATTGTTGACAATATCAGCAAAAGCCTTCTGTCAAACAGACACCCCTGTACAACCTTTTACCAGTACAGATTATTTACAGAAAAGTAAAAAACAAAACACTGCCGGCTGGATATTTTTAGGTGGCGGTTTTGCAGTTGCTACTGCAGGTATCGTTGTAGGAGTAACTGGTACTGCCGAAGAAATTGCAGGTATTTTTACCGGCGAAGAAAGTAATACACTTGAAACCGGAGCAGTTTTATGTTATGTGGGCACCGCTGCTATGCTCGGCAGTATACCTTTTTTTATTGCCGCTTCAAGAAATAAGAAAAAGTCAAAAGAAATAGCCCTTTCCCTGAAGCTGGAAACCCGGTCAATGGTTTACAAAAGTTCAATAATACAATCGGGATATCCGGCTATAACGGTAAAGTTCAGGTTATAACCTATCATCATACATGATCTTAAAACTTCCTGTTATGAAAAAGATTTCTTTATGGGCAAAAAGCCATCACTGGCCAGCCCGTTTTATTATCATCCTGAGTTTTATTGTATTAACTATCGCAGGTATTGTTACCGGTATGCTGCTTGATGATCTCCATGTCACTCTACCAGCAGCAGCACTTAGTTTATTTATTATTATTTATTTCATGTGCATTCTTTTCTACCCGTCAAAATCAGAAAAAAGAAAACTAATGGCCGCCAGGTCTTATGTAAAACAAAAAACCTGTGATTTCATTCTTGCTGCTACTACATTCTTTATGATTATTTGCATCAGCAACGATCGGTTTCAAAGCCTGCACTATTTCCCTTCACTGCATGCAGCTACATCCAGCAAGCCAGTTACACCGGCAGACAGTACCGTAAAAATCTATAAATCTTTAGCCGCTTTCTCTGCCTCCTTAAAAGATGAGAATGGAAAGAGCCTCAAATGGAAAGAAAAAAGAAAATTATTGAAGGAACAGGTCGGCGCTATTAAAAAATCTAATGGGATGTCAAAAGGTGGAAAAGTTGCCCTCATCATTTTGTCAGTAATAGTCGCACTTGGGTTAATTGGATTGGTAGCAAGTCTTGCATGTAGTTTATCCTGCAATGGTTCAGATGCGGCAGCCGTCCTTGTTGGTATTGGCGGCACAGCCCTTGTTATCTTTTTACTTGTTCTTGTTATTAGGGGTATAACCGGTAAAAAGAAGAAAAAAGCTATCATTCAGGAAGAGCCGGTAAAGACAGAATAAGTCTCTTGTCTTGCCGGTTGATGATGCAAAAAGACCCCATTCTTTTATTGATAAAGATGGGGTTCTTTGTTTGCCTTTTAACCAGCAAACAGTACATTTGACCCCTTGGGAAAAAGGAATTTACTGCTATTACTTAAAATATTTGAAACTGAGCTGATTATAAGGTTTAAAGCGGTTAATATGCAAGAAAATGTTCACTAAAAAATCATCGTCATTATATTTGCCTGATGGCAGACAGGAATACCTTTGTAAGGAAATGCTCTTAGCTGTCAGTCCAAAAGCATTAACTTTAAAATAAGATTAGTAGTGCATTTATAAGAGGGAGCTACCCGGAAAATCCCAATAAAAAAAGTACGGCGCTTATACCGAAAAGCGATACGAGTAGGTAACTTAAAACTAACTGTTATGAAAAAAATGATTTTTATTCTTTCTTTGTTTGTTTTGTGTACCCAGTTCTCAGCCTTTGCACAAAAATCCAGGGCAGGAATGTTTGCCGGCTCGGTATTTTCTACTATGCGTGGCACAGTAAATAGTAAGAACCTGGACGTAGATGCGAAAATTGGCTTTATAGCAGGAATGTTGGTTGACGTTCCTTTAAAAAATCATTTTAGTTTTCAACCTGCTTTGTATTATGTGCAGAAAGGAGCTGTTACCCAACAGCCCCTGGAATCTATCCAAAAACCTAAAATCACCACTGAACTTCGTTATGCAGAATTGGCTTTAAATATGGTGTATAATACCAATGGCCCTAAAGCAAATTTTTATGTTGGTGCTGGTCCGTCTATAAGCTTTAATCTTCCTTCCTCCTTTGTTACAAAATCAGCTGACAAAGTACGATCACGGCAAAATATAGTGTTTGGCAATACTGGTCCCGAAAATTTCAGGGGTGTTGATTTTGGTGCTAATCTTTTAGCTGGGTACAGATTTAAGGGTGGTGTTTTTATTACTGCTAATTATTCTTTAGGTTTAAGAAATCTTATTCCTGAAGGTTCTTTATCAACAGGCGATACTAAGAATTCTTATGTCGGCCTGAGTCTTGGATGGTTGGTTAAAAACAAATAAGAAAATATTGTTGATTTACATATTTCAAACCAACAAAAGCCCTTTCAGTTAAACGAAGGGGCTTTTGTCTTTGCCTGCTAATCCGTAACCAGTACCTTTGCCTGCCGTTTGACAATTATTTAAACAACTTATGGTCATTCGACCTGCCCGGTAAAATACCGGGCTGTATTTTTTGAAAAAGTGATAGCAATGAGTACAACACATTTATCTGAACAAGAACTTCTGCGCCGTGAAAAACTGGCTGAGCTGATTATGATGGGCATTGAACCCTACCCGGCTCCCTTATTTCCTATCAATAGTAATTCAACTTTTATAAAAGAAAATTTTACAGCAGAAACCAAAGAGCAGTTTGCTGATGTGTGTATTGCTGGCCGCATCATGAGTGTGAGGGATATGGGCAAAGCCAACTTTGCTGTCATCCAGGATTCGAATGGCCGCATACAGTTATATCTTAAAAGAGATGACATC
>JANMFO010000036.1:0-15302 GCA_031374245.1 Chitinophagaceae bacterium
GTTTTAAATGGGAGAATGGCAAATGGATGCACATAGATAAAGTATTCAACTTTAAACTGCAAGATGGCCAGGCGCCTGTTGGCGATCTATTGCTTGATTCAAAAGGCAACCGGAATGAAAACAAGCTACAGGAAAAGACAGATAAAAATAAAACGAAAGAGAAACCGAAGAATCAAATTAACTACGACAACTAAACGTCCTCCTTTTTTCTTTCCCCCTGCATTGGCTATCTTTATGGCCGATGGAGAAATTCACGACAAACATACAGCCACCTTCAGGCTTTTCGCTGGGGTTTAAAGAGTTATGGCAATACCGTGAACTGTTTTACTTCTTCACCTGGCGGGATATAAAAGTAAAATACAAACAAACATATCTTGGCATTTTATGGGCACTGTTGCAACCGCTGGGCATGATGTTGCTTTTTACTTTCATTTTCTCTAAAACATGGAAAATTGATACCGGTCCGGTCATATATCCAATATTTGTTTTATCAGGACTTATACTCTGGAACCTCTTCAATAGCTCCGTTGCCCATGCAGGCGAAAGCATGATACAAAATGCCAATATTATTAAGAAAATATATTTCCCCAGGCTTATCATTCCTTACTCCTCTGTACTGGTAGCCTTAGTTGATTTTGCAATCGCCTTTGTTATCTTTTTTGTGCTATGCCTGTATTTTAAACAGCCGGTTGATATCTCAGCCATCCTCTGCTTTCCGGCAGGGATAATAGTTACTGTATTCGCAGCAGCCGGGTTAGGAACTTTTTTAGCGGCATTGAATGTGAAGTACCGGGATTTTCGTTATGCCCAGCCTTTTTTATTGCAGGTGTTGTTCTTTTCATCTCAGGCTATCTATCCACTACAAGCTATTCAGCAATCAGAAATTAAATACCTGCTTGCTATCAATCCGATGAATGCTGCCATAGAACTATTCAGGGTGCCCCTTACCGGCATTGCTCCTGATATGACCATTGTTGCAATAGGAATAACAAGCACCCTCTTCCTCTTAATAATTGGATTATTTTATTTCCGTAAAACTGAAGCTTATTTTGCTGACCTCGTCTGATGAAACCCTCCATTGAAATACAAAACCTGGGCAAACGATACAAGCTGGCTGATGCACCACCTTATGTTGCTATAAGAGATGTAATAGCATCATCCGTTAAAAATATTTTTCATTCCAAAAAAAAGCAGGATACTTCATTCTGGGCCTTGCAGGATATTAACCTTAACATTCAGCCCGGAGAAAGAGTAGGCATTATCGGCAGGAATGGTGCAGGGAAAAGCACATTACTTAAAATCATCAGCCGCATCACTCCACCAACAACAGGCAATGCAATTATCCGTGGCCGTGTAGGCAGCTTACTGGAAGTAGGTACCGGCTTTCATCCTGAACTGACAGGAAGAGAAAATATTTATCTGAATGGCTCTATTCTTGGATTAAAAAAAGCTGAGATTAATAAACAGTTAGATGCTATAATAGATTTCAGTGGAGTAGAAAAATTCATCGATATGCCGCTGAAGAATTACAGCAGTGGTATGCAACTAAGATTGGCTTTTTCAGTCGCAGCACATTTAGAACCAGAAATATTATTGATAGATGAAGTACTGGCAGTGGGTGATATGGAATTTCAGAAAAAGTGCCTGGGGAAAATGGAAGAGGTGAGTAAAAGTGATGGAAGAACCATTTTGTTTGTAAGCCATAACATGGATAGCCTGAGAAAATTTTGTACAACAACCGTATTACTGAATGAAGGAAAAATTATTGACCAGGGAAATACAGATAAGGTTATCAATGTATACACATCAAAAAATTTACATACAAAAGCAGAAACAGTTTGGGACGGCGGAGTTGAATCCTATAACAAAGAAGTAACACTGTATAAAACATATTTACATGACGGAGCAGGCTCAATTCGACCAAGGTTTGATACAACCGAAATGATTGGTATTAGTATGGAATACGAAGTAAAAAAGGATTATGTTATTTTTACTCACGGGATAAATGTATTTAACCAAGAGAATACCAATATATTTAATTCACACGACGTCACATCATCACCCGGTAACTTAAAAAAGAAAAAAGGCTATTACAAATCCACTGTATGGATACCTGGCAATCTTCTTCCAGAGGGAATCTTTTCTATAAATGTTGCTATCTTTTTACCCAATCCGCTCGACGTACTTATTCACCAACACAATAGTTTAAGTTTTGAAACGTATACCGATTTTTTAAAATTATCGGCAAGGGGTAATTATGCAGATGAGTTTCCCGGGATAATCAGACCACTGCTTCAATGGAATGTGAGTGAAATAAATTAATATAAGAATGTTTGATCTTTTAAAACATAAGAGCTTTAAGCTTAAAGATATTGATAAGGGCCATCACCAGGTAACATATAAAGGGATACCGACATTAAAATGCCCCTTTGATTATGTTCTATACCAGATGCTGATAAGCGAACTGAAGCCGGACCTTATAATTGAGATTGGAACAAATAAGGGGGGATCAGCTTTGTATCTTGCAGATCTTCTTGAACTGAATGGCAAAGGAGAACTTCATGCTATCGATATTCCTCAAAATAATGAAGACCCATTGCTTCAATCCCATCCACGGGTTAAAATTTTTAAAAAAGGTTTTACAGGATATGATACCAGCATTTTAACCAACTATCGGGTTATTCTTATCATTGAAGATGGAACACATCTATATGAAGATGTGTTGGCAACCTTACATAAATTTTCATCACTGGTATCAAAAAATTCTTACTTTATTGTTGAAGATGGAATAGTGACGGAATTAGGCAGGGCAAAAGAATTTAATGGAGGACCTCAAAAAGCAATTGTTGAGTTTTTAAAAACAAACGACAATTTTATAGTAGACCGAAAATGGTGTGATTTTTTTGGCCACAACGCAACCTTTAATGTGAATGGCTATTTAAAAAAAATATCCTGATTATAAATGAGTACACAAAAAAACTGGACAGGAGAAAGACTGGAAACAAGTATTACTAATGAAACCATGACGGAGCATTTACATCGCTATGCATTGGCAATGGAACTTATTGCCGGTAAAAAAGTACTGGATATTGCCTGCGGTGAAGGATATGGCACTAACCTTATGGCAAAAAAGGCTTTATATGTTACCGGAGTTGATATTGACAATACCAGTATTGAGAATGCAAAGAAAAAATATACAGCTGGTAACATTTTTTTTACAACAGGTTCAGTTTTAAAAATACCTGCTACAAACAATAGCTTTGATGCAATAACCTGTTTTGAAACATTGGAACATATAAGTGAACAGGAGGAAATGCTGGCCGAATTGAAACGAGTTCTTACCCCAACAGGAATACTGCTGATTTCAACCCCGGATAAAAAAAACTACAGCGATAAAACAGGCTATAAAAATCCTTTTCATAAAAAAGAACTTTACGAACAGGAGTTTAAAAAATTAGTGAGCAGCCATTTTTCCAATATCTGTTTTTACAGGCAAAATTCTTATTCAGGGTCAACGATATTGAATGAGAAGCAACCAAGTATTCAAAACTATTACAACGGTGATTATGAAAATATAAATATTGCTGATGCTGAAGACACTCAATACTGGATAGCTATTGCCTCAGAAAATGAATTACCGTTATTGACTGGTAGTTTTTTCAAGCACCCGAAAACAATTACTCAACTACTCGAAGAGCAAACCGAAGCAGTAAAGAAAACAATGACTTACCGTACAGGACATATCCTTCTTCTCCCCTTTAAATTCATCCGTTCATTGTTCAGAAAATGAAAGTACTGGGCCTGATATCATCAATAACAGATCCGGCATCCAGGTTCAGGATAATGCAATACAAAAAACCTTTGGGTGAATTGGGTAGCAATTTAAAGTACAGTATTCCATATCCGCCGAAAGATTCTGACCCTTCCCGTCTTGTTTTTAAAAGCAAAAAGCTTTGGCATATATGCCAGGTAACGGGAAGATTGAAACTACTCCCGCAGCAATATTTTTATGATATAATTTGGCAAAACCGTTTGTTACTGTATAATCATTTCAGTATTGAAAAATATATCAAAAAGCCCCATGTATTTGATATGGATGATGCCATCTGGCTGACGGAGGGAGAAAAACAAGTCAATCTTGCCATACAAAAATCAACAATGGTTTTTGCCGGTAATGAATACCTGGCTGAGTATTGCAGCCGTATCAACAGGAATACAACAATTATTCCTTCCACGATTGATACAAGTGTTTTCAAACCATTAGCACAACTAAATAGTTCCTATGTATTGGGTTGGATTGGGACAAAAAGTAATTTTCCTTATCTCGAATTAATCAAACAGCCTGTTTTACAATTTTTGCAGGAAACAAAAAATACAAAGCTGATCATTGTCTCTACTGAACAACCAGATACCTTTAAATTTGATAATGAAAGAATTATTTTTAAACAATGGTCAGCAGAAAAAGAAAATGAGCTAATCAATGAATTCAGTATTGGGCTTATGCCATTGGCTGATAATAGCTGGACAAAGGGAAAATGCAGTTACAAAATGCTTCAGTATATGGCCTGCGGTAAACCGGTAATAGTGTCACCCGTTGGCCTTAATAAAAATATTTTAGATCAAAGCAAAGCAGGTATTGCAGCCATCAGCGAACCTGGCTGGCTGAAAGCAATGCATGACCTTAAAAATGACCCGGCACTTTATGTTACTTGTGCTGAAAACGGAAGACCTTTTGTAGAAGAAAAATATTCCTGCAGTAAATGCACTGTAATAATTAATAATCATTTTAAAGAGTTGTGCTGAGGATTTGACAAAATTTAAATAGCATTCCTGAAATCATTAATAAATAAACACTGACTTCTTCCAACCATATTATTCTTCTTTGCTCTCACCTTGATGGGTTTGGTGGCTACGAAAAAATTATCGCCTATACGGCCAATCTGTTTGCGGAAAAGGGTGAGCAAATAACATTGGTGATACTGGCCGACACTGCGGACTCTTCATTCCCATTGCACAAAAGCATCCGGGTTATACAATTGCCATTGACCTTTGGCATCACACAGAAAGGGAATATCATCAGCCGGAAAATTAAAATGTTGGCTGATATAAGGACGCTGAGAAAAACACTGAAGGAATTAAAGCCTTCATTATTGATATGTTCTGAATATCCTTATGCAGTGGCCGCCATTATTGGAAGAACCGGCAATGCAACAAAAATTGTATCATGGGAGCATACGCATTTCAATGTCAATTTTAAAAATGCTTTCTGGAGAAAATTATTCAGGTTCACTTATCCAAAACTTGATAAAATAGTTTGCCTGAATAAAGATGAAAAAAAATTATTTAAGCCGATAAATGAAAATGTCACCGTCATCCCCAATTTCATACAGCCTTCTACTGCCACATCCAGTTTACAAAATAAGGTTATTCTTACCGTAGCCCGGTTAACAGCCGTAAAAGGAATTAGCCATTTATTACAGACAGCCAAAATCGTTTTGCAACAGCATCCTGACTGGCAATGGAAAATAATCGGCGATGGCGAACTAAAAAATGAAGTAGTGGATTTTATTAAACAGGGAAAATTTCAGCAGCAACTTATACTGCAGGAACCTGTCAATCATAATATCCAGGCGGAGTATCAAAATGCATCGCTGTATGTAATGACATCGCTCAACGAATGTTTCCCGATGGTGTTACTGGAAGCATTGAGTAATGGCCTTCCCTCCATCACTTTCGATTGTGATACCGGCCCAAGGAATATTATCACCCACAACAAAGATGGATTGCTGGTTGAAAAAGAAAACCCGGTTAAACTGGCCGAAGCAATTTCTTCACTTATCAGCAATGAAGATCAAAGAAAAAAAATGGGTGAAAATGCTATTGCTGATATGCAACGCTTCTCACCCGATAATGTGTATGAGCTATGGAAAAAACTGTTATAAAAAAGGTACCCCCGCTGATGCCAGTACGATCTCTTTTACTCCCGACTAACGACTGACAACTCTCCTGACTCAATCAATCATCCAGCTTCAACACTGCCAGGAAAGCCTCTTGTGGTATTTCCACATTACCTATTTGCCGCATCCGCTTCTTACCTTCTTTTTGTTTCTCCAGTAGTTTACGCTTACGGCTAATATCACCACCATAACATTTGGCGGTAACGTCTTTGCGCATAGCAGAGATCGTTTCTCTGGCCAATACTTTAGCCCCAATCGCAGCTTGTATCGCAATCTGGAATTGTTGACGGGGAACCAGTTCTTTTAGTTTTTCACAAAGCTTTCTGCCAAACTCCTGCCCTTTGCTGCGGTGTATTAAAGCACTCAAAGCATCTATTTTGTCACCATTAAGCAGAATATCCATTTTCACAATGTCCGCTTCACGGAAACCGATTGGATGATAGTCGAACGAAGCATAGCCTCTTGTCTGACTTTTTAATTTATCGTAGAAATCAAAAACGATTTCTGTCAAAGGCATTTCAAAAATCAGTTCCACCCTTGTGGTAGTCAGATAACTCTGGTTCATCAATATACCCCGCTTACCTAAGCAAAGTGTCATAATGTTGCCGATATAATCCGGCTTGGTGATGATCTGTGCTTTAATAAATGGTTCGTCAATATGATCCGTCCTTACCGGGTCAGGAAACTCCGTAGGATTATTAACGATAATTTTTTCTCCTTTTGTAGTATAAGCAATAAAGCTAACGTTGGGAACAGTAGTAATAACCGTTTGGTTAAACTCTCTTTCCAAACGTTCCTGAATAATTTCCATGTGCAGCAAACCAAGGAAGCCGCAACGGAATCCAAAACCAAGAGCTTGTGATGTTTCTAATTCATACGTCAATGATGCATCATTCAATTGTAGTTTATCCATACAATCCCGCAGCTCTGCAAAATCATCTGTATTCACCGGGAAGATGCCTGCAAATACCATCGGCTTCACTTCCTGGAAACCTTTGATGATTTCCTGTGTAGGATTATCAGTCAGCGTAATCGTATCCCCCACTTTCACTTCCTTCGCATTCTTAATCCCGGTAATCAGGTAACCCACATCGCCGCACCTCACTTCTTTCTTCTCCGTCATTTTCAGTTTCAGAATACCCACTTCGTCTGCTATATATTCCTGGTCGGTAGAAACAAATTTTACTTTATCGCCTTTCTTTATCGAACCATTTCTTACCCGGAAATAAACAATAATACCGCGGAAAGAATTGAACATACTATCAAATATCAATGCCTGCAAAGGCGCATCAGGCTTACCCACCGGTGCAGGTATACGGTTCACTATTGCATCCAATACTTTATCTACACCAAGGCCTGTACGACCACTGGCATGAAGAATATCCTCCCTTTTACAACCTATCAATTCCACAATCTGGTCTTCCACTTCTTCAATCATCGCACCGTCCATATCAATCTTATTGACAACAGGAATTATCTCCAAATCATTATCAATAGCCAAATACAAATTAGAAATGGTTTGCGCCTGTATACCCTGTGTGGCATCTACCAGCAACAGGCAACCTTCGCAGGCCGCCAGTGCCCTGCTCACTTCATAGCTAAAATCTACGTGGCCAGGAGTATCAATCAGGTTCAGGATGTACTCCTGCCCGTCTGTATGTTTATAATTAATCTGGATAGCATGACTCTTAATGGTAATACCTTTTTCCCTTTCCAGGTCCATATCGTCCAGCACCTGATCCATCATATCCCTGTCGCTGATGGTGCCGGTAGTTTGTAATAAACGGTCAGCCAGTGTTGATTTACCGTGGTCAATATGTGCGATAATGCAAAAATTACGGATGTTCTTCATGTACGTTTTACCTCATTTTTCGAGGTGGCGAAGGTACGGAAAAGCAGCGAGGGTTTAGCTACGAGTTATGAGTCTTAAGTGTCACCCAGAACTTACCGATCAGAGTCAAAGAGTGCCTTAAACTCAGGTATTTTGTGTTTACACGATTCCATCAATCACAATCAGGTTATTGACAAAATTCATAGTGTGTATGGCAGAGAGTTTATTTTTTTTGTCAGGAATAACTTCAAAAACTTCTCTCTCCCTGTATTCAGTTTCATTTAAAACTTCTATTTCGTTGATTTTAATTGCGTAGCCGTATTGTTTTGATGAATTATTTTGCGCCGGTCTGTATAATTTACCGTCGGATTTAAAAATATTACCAGCCGGTCTGCAATTTGAAATTATTGTAGCCACCGGGTTTTGAGGATGAGGTGTCCAGTCAGACGAAAGAAATGTATCACTGTAATAAAGAAAAAGTTGATCGTTTGTTGAAGTAGATGGATGATTTTGAACTGTACCAAATAACCACCATTTTTCCTGATAATATAAAAGAGTTACATCTGTCAAAACAAAATCTTTCATCAGGTTTTTAACAAATTCCCATTTAAGAGGAAATGCTGTGCATTTATATAGTTCAACCGTTTTATTGCCTCCTGTTTCGGGTATCATATATAAAGTGTTCTCAGATTCGAAAATAAAAGGATATGAGAGGTGATAGGGCTTGTCAAGTACCACTATCGGCTTCGCATAATCTCCGTCCTTACCAAGTTCCAGCACACTGATATGGGCTTTACTTTTTTCGTACAGGAATTCTTCAAAAAAAATATAGATTTTTTGTTCTTTCTCAATTACAAACGGATCAGCCCAAAAAGTTCCTTTGGGTAATTTAAGGGGAGTAAACCTGTTAAAGTCAACACCCGGTATTTGAAACTCCTGCCTTGAGAACAACAGGGTAAATTTCTTTTCACTAAAAAATTTTGAGAACTTATTTCCCAGGTATCTGGCTATATTTCTTATAAAAAGTGCTGATAGTTTTAAATTACCCGGATATTTATTTGAGTTAAATACTATTTCCTTTTGAACTCCTATGTTTGCTTTTTTATATTTTGAAAAAAATAAATCAGCACCCATTTTTGATAACTCTGTAAGCCGGTAAGGGAAAAAAGAGGAAGATTTCCAACCGATAATATTTAGTGTATTTTTTACGGAATAAGGAACAGTTGTAGTAGTTCCTTTAAAAATGGTAATTATTTCAGGTGTTCCTGCAAGCTTAACCAATAAGGCACTACCAATTTCCGGGCTGTCATTCATTACTTCCCAAAAAGCTACCTCCCCATACCCAGTGGAGTTGTTAGAACCAAAGGCAATATACCACAAACCATGCCTGGCAAAAGAAGCTGATTCGCCTTTATCTGTAACTAAACAAGAACAATAGATTATATCTAAATTTAATGCCAATATCCTTTTGTTCTCGGTTATGTCAATTACCGGAACAGTACTAAACTCTTTTCCGACAGCAGATTTCCGGAATGCATCCTGCACCGAACGGAACCACCAGTTTTCAAATTTCTGAAAGAGCTTTATTCCTGATGATTTTTTTTCTACTATAGTTTCAGGAGCAATGATAAAAGCATCAACAGTTGCAACACCTGAATTCGGGAGATTTCTGATCATCAACATTTCCCATTCCGGAAGTTCCTTTCTATTATTTACCAGGAAAGCGGTTCTGAAACTAGTAGCCATTGCGTTATTTGATTTACCAGGTATCAAAGTCAGCGGCCGTTATTAGAAAATTTTTCCCTTCGAATTCTTTGTCGATATAAAAAAAACAAGAGTTTTCTACACAGCCTTTTTTAAAAATTTTCAGTACTTCCGGAAGCGGTATTGTTCGGTTCAGGTTAAATGAAATAGTATTGTACCCCAGAAAGAATGCAATTTTTTTTATTTTTCTTAAAGTGGCCGGGGTAATGTTTTCAAAATTATCAAAATCCCCTATCCAAAAAACATCAACTAGGTTGACCCAGATCGTTAATTTTTCAATTTTCAAAAAAAAAATATTATTTGATTTTTTATATTGCAGATAGGCACTATCCCTTAATACTTTTATGTAGTCTGTTGATATGGTGTTATTGAAAGATGAAGGTTCTTTTCTTATAATATTCTTTAGAATGTATCTTGCATATCGCTGGTAAATTTTTTTAAAACCCCTGTATCGGTTTGCTATTTTAGCCAACGGGAAAGTTTTAAATTTTAATTTCAAATTCCATCTGATAATTTCGTCAAGATGTGTCCATCCCAGGCTTTTAACCAAGCCATGATATGATTTTTTATTGGGCTGTCCAATAATTACTTTTATCCTCCTTTTTTCACATTCCGCATAAGTATATTTTGCGAGTTTAACAAAAAGCCCATTTTTCCGGTGAGAACTATGCGTCATCGTATCTCCGGACTGTGCAATCTGGATAATACTATTCTCACCAATTGCTTTCATTGGAAATACACCGTAATAGGCGGCGGCCATTCCATTCTTTGAATGAATAGCAATAAATCCAATATGCTCACACCCCAATTTAGAAGTGTCAAAGCGTTTCTGAATAGCTGAAATATCTAACTTTAAATTAAAAGCATCAAGATATAAGTCTTTCAGCAGATGATAATGTACAGGAGTTACCCTTTCAAAAATATATTCACTCATTCAATCTTGGTTATGTCTTAATATGTGAAATTAATCGTTTTTCTTTTCAGCCGAACCTTCGCATAGAAAGTTTCTAAAGCTGCCTGATTCCCAGGCGAGTCTCCTGAAAAAGACTCGCCGCTGGTTTAATGATAGAAAAAATACAACCTCAATTTCATTCTTTCACCACTATCTACTTTCCTTCGTATTAATCGTTCCTGTTGTTGAGATTAAAAACAGCAAGCTTATCCAAAGAATTGACTGCATAATTACCCATATATAAACGACATGGTTAAAAAAATTCCCAAACTGTGTAATGCTTTTTATATTCATAGCAGCCGCTCATTACGGCACAGATGTTGGTCTGTTTGAAAAAACAAAAAGCTATGAATGAAAAAACAAATCTGAAGACTGAAAACGGCATAAAAAAGCTACAAAGCCTGGTTAAAGAAATTGACACCTGTTTATTTTGTACCAACCTTAAAACAGATGATGGCGCTACCTGCCGGCCAATGAGTACACAAAAAGTATGCGATCAGGGTAACCTATGGTTCTTTAGTGAAGTGAACAGTGATAAGAATAAAGAGATAAAGCAAAACAAGCATGTTCAGCTATTTTTCTCACATCCGGGCAAAAACAGTTACCTGGTTGTAAATGGTGAAGCCGAAATTATTATTGATAGAACAAAGGCTGAGGAACTCTGGACATCCGTAGCTAAAATATGGTTTAAAGAAGGAATAGATGACCCTTCTTTATCAATCATTAAGGTAAAACCAGTAAGTGCATATTACTGGGATTCGGATGGCAATAAAATGATTAACTTTTTAAAGATGGCAGCATCTGTTGTTACCGGCAAAAATCTGGTAAGTAGCAAAGAAGGTGCTATAACTGTTTAAAAAACTTAATCATAAATAAAATAAGTAACCTTCCAAAAATGGTATTAACAATAATATTATTAACTAATTAAATTTTTAAAAATGAATAACGAAAAAACAATTGACGTGTTAAATACACTTATTGAGATTAACAACGACCGGATTGAAGGTTATGAAACCGCTTCAAAGGAAACAGAAGAACAAGACTTAAAAATCGTCTTTTCACAACTCTCAAAAACCAGTAAAAAATGTAAACAGGAATTAGCCACTGAAGTGAACAAATTGGGCGGCATAGCTACTGAAGAAACAAAAATAACCGGAAAATTTTTCCGGGTGTGGATGGATGTAAAAGCGGCCTTAACAGGCAAAGACCGAAAGGCCATCCTTAATTCTTGTGAGTATGGTGAAGATGTAGCTGTTAAAACATATGAAAAAGCCCTGGAAAATGAAAGAGAAAATTTAAATGCTGAACAGCAATCTTTGATTAGAGGACAGCATACCTGGATTAAAGCAGACCATGATAAAGTAAAAGTAATGCGTGACGCCTTACTAGAAGTTGCGTAATTTTTAAGTTCAGTTTTAGTTCATCGGTTCATTATCGAAAAAATCGAAAGAGATTTAAAACTCTTTCGATTTTTCTTTGCTTGATACCGTCCAATCAAGACTTTCAGTAAGTAAATAAATTACTACACGTTGTATCTAAATAACTGGCACAATTTTCCTTTAACTCCAAATAAAACAACTATGAAAGGTTTTCTTAAAACAGTGATCGCTGGTTATGCCGGCTGGAAATGGGGAGGCGGTTGCCTTGGTTTTATTGTTGTATTTGCTATTGTTTATTTCCTGTTGGGAAATGTGCATTGTTGAAAATTTTCCCCAAGTCTCTAACCTCGGCTACTGTCTTCATCAACTGATATAAAGCATTTCTTATCCTAGTGCCCTTAAACGGATTGCTACAAATTATTTTTTATCCCCCTTATATAAATTTTATAAACAACTCACAGTTGAAAAATTACAATTCACACCGCCAGATGAACATTCCGTAAGTTACTATTTGCTTTTTCTACCCGAAATTGTTATCCTATGTAATATCGTAAACTAAAACAATTTTTTATGCAAACATCAATTAACAAATGGCTCCGCTTAGGTAGAGCAATTGCCATCGTATTTTTAATGGCAGGTATCATCACATCCTGTACTAAAGAAAATAGCAGGCTGGAACAAAATACTACAGAGACAGATAATGAATCTGCTGCAGTAAATGAAGCCCGCAGATTAGAGCAAACAGCACCGGCTGATGCAGAAAAAGAAGGCGAAGCCCTTGGCTTAAAAGACCTTCAGAGTCGTGGTGGAAACAGTAATATTGTTGAAATAGCAGTATCCAATCCTAATTTCACTTCTCTTGTTGCTGCTGTATTAAAAACGGGTCTGGCTGGTGCTCTTTCGAACCCTGCTGCTAACCTTACCGTTTTTGCGCCTACCAATGCAGCATTTGCACAGTTACCTGCTCCGTATAATACTGCCGCAAATATCAACGGCATTACCAATTCAACACAGATAGATTTTTTACGTAATGTTCTGTTCTATCATGTACTTGGTACAGAAGTTTTCAGTAATCAAATAGCTAATGGCGGAAGCAGTGCCGTTACAATTAAACCAGCAGGCAGCAGCAATGATAACACCATTTATTTCTCTAAAACATTTGGCCTTATCCGTGTAAATGGTCAATCCACTGTAATTTTTCCTAACCTGAATGCAAGTAATGGTGTGGTTCATGTAATTAATAAAGTTTTATTATTTCCTACAAATACCATTGCCGGTATTGCCATTCCTAACCCTAATCTTAGCACTCTTGTAGCCGCCCTCGTAAAAACAAATCTTGCAGGTGTGTTTGCTGGAAATGCCGATTTCACTGTTTTTGCTCCCACTAATACAGCCTTTGCAGCTTTACCTGCACCTTTTAACAATGCGGCTAACATCACCGCTATCACTTCACCAGCACAAGTTGCAGCATTGACCAATATTCTTAAATATCATGTTGTGGGCAGCCGCAATTTTACATGGGATTTGGGTATCTTAAAAAGAATTCCTACCCTGGCACTTGCTCCAAATAATAAGATTACGACTATTCTGGGTTATAATACCGGATGGGTAAAAGGTGATGATAATAATTCGTTTTCACTAATAAACCCGGCAGATATACTTGCAACCAACGGAGTTATTCATGTAATTGGTAAAGTACTATTACCAGAAGATTGAAATGAAAAGTTAAAATAAGAGGTAGATAAAAGAACATTAAGGAATAAACTGACACAAAAAATAAATAGGTTTTATAAGATATACAATCTTTTATTTCATTATTACAAAGCCCGTCACTTTAAATTGACGGGCTTTTTACCTTTAAATATGTCAGTTTCAATTGCCGCAACAACTGATATCCCGGCATTCCAATTGGTTCATATTCCGGCGAACCAATTGGAAATAAATTGTCGTTTACGGTTCCTGAAGACACGAATCCTGGATCCAGAAACTTAAGCCTTAGAATTATTACAAACTTATTTTAACTTTCCAAAAAGGTTTTAAAAATTACATTTAAACATTACTACCTCTGTTTGAATAATAAAAAAGCAAATACATACTGGCTGCTGCTTCCTGCCTGGGGCATGTTCCTTTTTGTCATTTTATATGTAGTGGCCGCTTCGGCCTATCCCGGCGGCTCTGATGCAGACAAAGCAGCAACAGGGTTTAGCTGGCAACATAATTATTGGTGTGAGTTAATGGCAACTGATAGCCAGAATGGAAAGCCAAATGCTGCAAGACCAATTGCTATACTGGCCATGATGGTTCTTGCCATCAGCCTTAGTATTTTCTGGTTTACTATTCCCCGGCTTTTTACATACAAAAGAACAGGCAGTCAGATTATACGATACTCTGGCATCGCTTCTATGCTGGTTTTGCCTTTACTATTAACCGGCTTTCATGACACGGTAATTAATATTGCTGCCTTGTTTGGATGTATTGCTATTATTGGGCTGCTTGTAAATTTGTTCAGGCATAAAATGTACAGGCTTTTTTATCTTGGTATTTTTTGTCTGCTATTATGTGGAATTAATAACTACGTTTATTACAGCAGCCATTTGCTGCAACATTTGCCGGTCATTCAAAAAATTTCATTTTTGTTTTTTCTGTTGTGGTTTATTTTGCACTCTCTAAAACTATATCGAAAGAATATTCTATTCCATGAAGGATCTTCAGAATAGAAAGTTTCTACTGCAATGCCACGGTGCATAGCTGCCCGCCTTGCAGTAGATTGCATTTTCATTTTGATATATTGCCTTTCAGTGTCTTGGAAATACCACCCTTTCAATGCTTTCGCATATTCGAAAACCTAACCCCGAAGGGGCGGCATATCATACCGGTGGATGCAGCCTATCGTAAAAGAATTATCTTAGCATAGTCAGATAATTACCAACTTTCATTTTTTGAAATAGCCATTACATGAAACCAAGTCTCTATTTTTTACTCGTCTTTTCAATAATAATCATCTCCTGCAACCAACAGGATAAAAAAAATAAAGAACCAGAAAGTGAAATGATTGCAGCTGAATCAGCATTAACAGAACAAAATGCTTGCCTGCTTTCGCAGATAGCCTATTGCACTGATATATCAGCATCACTCAATCAATATATGCCCGGCTGGAAAACCGTATGGGAAGCGACAGAACTTGGCGGCAATCATGCTTTTGTTGCCACCAATGGAAATGAATATGCCTTAGCCATCAGGGGCTCATTAATTAATTTCAGTTGGGCCGCTTTTCAAAACTGGTTTTGCCAGCCATCATAGGATCCTTGTGATAGTTTTGCATTGGAAGAGTCATTGACAAAAGACCATTTTTCTTGCGAGGTGATATGCAAGTCCTGGTAAATCCAGTTTTGAAAAGCGGCCCAACTGAAATTAATTAA
>JANMFO010000037.1:0-8987 GCA_031374245.1 Chitinophagaceae bacterium
ACACGAAAAAGAGAAACCTCTTCTTGATTTTGCCCCCCAATCCGGGCTTATGTACCAACTGCCTTTCGACAACTACAACGGGCCATTGGTTTACTTGAAAGAGGGAAATAGTATAAAAGTTGGGGAAGACGAACTCGAAATCCGGTTTACTCCCGGCCATTCACCCGGCAGCGTATCATTTTACAATGAAGCCGGTGGTTTTATTATCGGCGGCGATGTGTTGTTTAATGGAAGTGTCGGCCGCACCGATTTACCCGGTGGCAATATGAGTACACTCATCAACAGTATCCAAACTCAATTTTTCACCCTGCCGGATGAAACCAAAGTGTATTCCGGGCATGGGCCGCTGACTACGGTTGGTTTTGAGAAAATGAATAATCCGTTTGTGAAGTTGTATTAATTTAAAAAAGAAATATTTTCACTAATTAATAATAATTATATGTCTTGCTTAGGAGTATTATTTTCTCTTGATAGGGAAACAGTTTCAAAGATTAAATCCTTTGAATCTGATGAGGAAAGGTTGGATTTTTTGCAGGGGGATATAGAAGAAAATATGATGAGCAATGAGCCCGAAAGATTTGCTGAGTTTGATAAATCATGGGATGCTTTGCATAGAAGTCTAACTGATGGAAAACTTGAATGGGACAATGGCAGTTTTCCTTTAAACTATGTTATTTTAGGTGGAGAAGTAATTTATCATGAAGATGATTATATTATGTCATTAAAGACTCCTGAACAAGTAGAAGAAATTGCTGAAGCTATTATGGCAATTACTGAAGAAGATTTACGTAAGGGATATTATAGAATTGACAAGGAAGATTATGGATTTGATTTAACTGATGAAGATTTTGAATATACCTGGACTTGGTTTCAAGACTCTTTAGATTTTTGGAAGAAAGCAGCTTCAGAAAAAAGGTATGTTTTGTTTACAGCAGACCAATAAAACGGCTAAGGCAGAAACTTTTAATTGTTTTTTACCTTATAAAACTTCCCAATCCCCGGCAACTTCTCCAATTCCTTTCTCTCAATTTTTCCCACAAACCAGGTAAAGAAGCCAAACAGTAAAGTAGCAGTTCCCAAATTAAACCAGCGATTATCCCACAGGTAAACCAATCCACGATGAGTGAGAAAAATTAGTATCACCATTACGAGGTAAGCAATCAATTTCTTCTTCGGATATGGAACAGGATAATGTTTTTGTCCCAGCATATAACTGGTAATCATCATAAACGTATAGCAACAAAAAGTAGCAATAGCAGCACCGAGATAATGAAATTTTGGTATCAGTAAAACATTTAATCCAATGGTGATAATAGCACCGGCAATGGTAATAGCAGCACCCATCATATTTTTATTCGTCAGCTTGTACCAGATGCTCAGGTTATAATAAATACCGAGGAAGATATTGGCCATGGCAAACAGTGGCACCACATATAAACCTTCTGTCCACTCCGAACGATGAATAGAAAGGAAAAACCATTTTACCACATCGATATAAAGACTAATGCCCAAAAACAAAAAGCAACATACGAGGATGAAAAATTTCATCACCCTTGCATAAGTGCGGGGAGCATTTTCTTCTTTACTCCGGTTAAAAAAGAAAGGCTCTGCTGCCATACGAAAAGCCTGTATGGCAATAGTGATTAAAATAGAAAGCCGGATAATATTGGCAAATACTCCTAACTCATGTTTGGCCTGCTCTTCTGGTAAATCCACCACATGCTGATAAATCAAACGGCTCAGCATATCATTCACAATACCACCCATACCCACTATCACCAGCGGATAAGAGTATTGCATTATTTTTTTCCAGATGGCTGAATCAAAATGGAGACGTATCTGGCTGAATTCTTTTCGCAGGATAATAAAAGTGAGTACACTGCCGAAAAAATTACCGATGAGGTAATAGATAATGCCTGAATCTTTAGCATCGTAAAAAGTTCCTAGAAAACTGTCCGGGTTCTTGCTCACATATTTTGGAATGATACCCATGAACAGCACTACCACAATAATATTCATCAACACACTGGATAGTTTGGCAAATGCATATTTCTTTGGCCGGTTCTCCTGCCGCAACCTTGCAAAAGCTAAGGTGCTGATGGTATCAAAGAAAATAATACCCGCCATCCAGTTGATGTATTCCGGGTGTTTCTTCAAACTGGCCCATTCAGCAATTGTTCCTTTAAAAATAAAAAGGAGAGCAGTAAAAAATATAGTCGAGCCAATCAACGAAACGGAAAGAGTGTTGTATAATTTTTTCTGGTCAAGCTCCTGCGAAAAACGGAAATAAGCTGTTTCTAAACCGTAAGTGAACAATACATTTAAAAAAGGAATGATGGCATATACCTGGGTAAGGTCAGCGGTTTTGGAAGGCTGCGCAAAAATCAGCGGCAGTGTCAGGTTCATCAGGTAGCCTAAAAAGCGGCTGGCAATGGTGGGTACACCATACCATAATGTTTGCCCGGCCAGTTTTTTTATACCACTCAAAGGATTGGAAATTTAATACCCGGTTGGCCGCAAGGCTTACCAAGGCTTGACAAAAGTAATTGTTGAACGGGCAAATAAACGATTTTACCGGATTTAATTGCTTTTCTTTAGGACAATTGCAACGATTTTATCCCGCATTGTATCTTTACCAAAACTATTTGTTTATGAAGAAGATTCTCTTTTCCCTTTTTATAGTGTTGGGTTTTTCAATAATGGCTTCGGCACAGGCATACGAAAGCACAATACAATATGATAAGAAAAAGCAACGGGCTGTAGTCAGTGATTATTCTTACCCGGCTCCGGCAGTAGAAAATGCTATCATAAAAAAAATGGAAAACCTGGGATATAAACCCAAAGAGGAAAAAGGAATACTGAACCGTGACAAAGGATTCCTGGTATTTAAAAATGCTTTTGTTACCGATATCAGCAGTGATAAGATGGACTATATGGTCAAGGTGGAACGTAAAAGCCGCAAAGAAGACGATGCTGCAGTATTATATATTATTATGCAGAAAGATGGTGTGAATGCACTGGATGTTTTTGATGCTTATGGTGTTGACAGGGCTAAATCTTTTTTGAATAATATGATGCCGGATATTGAAGCGGCTAATCTTGAATTGCAGATAAAAGCACAGGAAGAAGTAATAACAAAAGCAGAGAAAAAATTAAGAGACTTAAAAGACGACCAAACCAGCCTGGAAAGAAAACTACAGGAAAATAAAGCTGACCAGGATAATACGCAGAAGGATATTGAAAATCAAAAACAGGCCCTTGGTACGCTGATAGGCAAGAGAAAAGGAACGCTGTAATTTTAATCCGGACGCTGAAACCTTGGATCTTTTAAAAAGGCAGAGTCTGTTAATGCACGGAGAAACACAAAAAGGTCAGATGCCTGTGCATTCGTTAATGTAATTCCATTTGTCAATAATGGGTCAAGCGTTGTGCTTTGCTGCACTCCGGTGCGGTAATGATTGATGCATTGCGCCAGTGTATTGAATCTTCCATCATGCATATAGTTAGATGATACATACGTATTGCGCAGCGTAGGCACTTTGAATTTTAAAGAGTCTTCTTTTTTACCCGTCACCATCATTCTTCCATAATCTTTCAAAAAATTATCAACCGGAAAACCAATATTCCGGAAGCTGTAATCGGTAAACAATGGTTCGGGGTGGCAACTGGCACAATTGGCTTTGTATAATTGATAGCCATTTTCTTCCTGTACAGTAAAAGTAGCTGTACCTTTTTTATACCGGTCATATTTTGAATCAGCAGAAACTAATGAACCGGTAAATTGAGAAAGGGCTTGTAAAATATGTTCAGGTCGTATAAAAGGGTAACCGAATACTTTTTTAAACTGCTGACGGTATGCTGCGTCATCATTTATTTTATTAATAACACCTTCAAAGGATTCTCCCATTTCAATATGCCCGTTAATAGGTTGTGCTGCTTCATCTTTTAATGAAGTAAATTTTCCATCCCAATGAAAACTGGTACTCCAGGCAAGATTAAATAGCACTGGTGAATTGCGTAATGTATGAGAATCAAAAACTCCGTGACTGCGGTCATGTTCAAAAGTGCCAAAGCCACCTATTTGCTGATGGCAGGAAGAGCAGGGGTGAAGATTATCAATAGATAGACGACCATCATAAAATAATTTGCGGCCGAGTTCAAAACCTTCTTTGCTCAATGGATTATCCTGGAAAGCGTAAACAGGTTGCGGGAAGCCAGCCGGAATTTCCTGTTGTAATAACTGGAGATTTTTTGTTTGCCCGTCTTTTTTACAGGCACCTAATAAATAAGAGGAGAGAATGGCAAGGGATAGTAAAATCAATATCGTCAAAAGGCTTTTTCGCACAAGGGTCTGATTGAATAGCTAATTTACAAATTTATTTCCCACTAAGCCACAGAGGACACAAAGTAAGGTTAAAAGGCTTTGTAGTTTTAGTGCCTTTGTGGGAAATCAAAAATCTTCTTTTCTAAACTTCTGCCTGCCAGCTTTAACTTCGCTGTTCCTCTTTTTAGTTTCAATCCTTCTTTCTTTAGAAGCCTTACTTGCCCTCGTGGCAATGCGGGCCTTTTTCTTTTCCAGTGCTTTTTTAATCAGCTCATTTATTTTTTCAACCGATTCTTCTTTATTAGCCAACTGTGTACGGTGAACTTGTGCTTTTACCTGTAAAAACCCATCGCTGGTAATCCGGTTCGATAATTTTTCTTGCAGCAACGCTTTTTGTTCATCAGAAATTAATTGCGATGAAGCAATATGAAAGGAAGCTATGACTGCCGTTTCCACTTTATTTACATTTTGTCCGCCTTTGCCGCCACTACGGGTAGTTTGGAATACTATTTCTTTACTTACGTCAATCATGATCTGGTCACTTGTTATTAGTTGCCGGAGAAAATTTCACTCAAAGGTAATGTGGCTACCGGATTGAAACTATCTTTATCAGGTAGCGATAACAAGTAACCAAAAACCAGCAACCAGTATGCGGGCAGTTATTCAACGGGTAAGCAAAGCAAGTGTAACGATAGACGAAAAAATTCATTCGCAGATTGCGGCGGGATTATTAGTGCTATTAGGCATTGAAAATGCTGATACTGCAGAAGACATTGAATGGCTTTCCGGCAAAATAGTCAACCTGCGGATTTTTGATGATGCCGAAGGAGTGATGAATGAGTCTGTAAAAGATAAAGGCGGCGATATTATGCTGGTTAGCCAGTTTACTTTACATGCTTCTACCAAAAAGGGGAACCGGCCATCTTACATAAAAGCCAGCAAGCCTGATATTGCTGTTCCATTATATGAGAAAATGATTGCACTGTTATCGGCTGATTTAGGAAAAATAATTTTAACCGGGGTATTTGGTGCTGATATGAAAGTGGAATTGCTGAATGACGGGCCAGTTACGATTGTCATTGACACAAAAAATAAGGAGTGATTTTATTCATTATTGTACTCCTACTTTCTCCGTATAAATCTTACCACCATCCAATCCTATCATCAGGAAAAATGTTTTTTGATTGACCGGAATCGTAAAGGTATAGGAGCTGTTATTAATTTCTTTTTGTTCAACTACCCGGTTGCCGCCGGTTGTCCATAGCATTACATGCCTGATGGCTTTGGTACTTTTAATAGTGATTTGCTTACCCGAAGTTAGAATTTTGTACGGCTTGGCTTCTTTTTGCTCTGTTGGGTTGTTACCCGAAACTTTTACAGGCTGTGCTTCAACGGTGAAGCATAGAACAGACAGAGATACAATGGCAAATAGCCTTTTGACAGATGCGACCATCATAGAATACTTTAATCTTTTAAAGGAATTGGTTATAGGTCTTCTTAGGGTAGGTCCAAAGCAGTCAGTGCTTCTTTGGAGTGGTACAGATTGCTGCCCGGTAAAAGGCAGGGAGTCTCTAACGGCAATAATCATGCTATATTGCAATACATACTCAAAAAAATTTGTTATGACACTTCAGCAAGCCCAGCAAGATGTAGACGGATGGATAAAAACCGTTGGTGTCCGTTACTTTAGTGAACTGACCAATATGACCATTCTTACCGAAGAAATTGGTGAGCTGGCCCGCATCATGGCCCGTACTTATGGCGATCAGAGTTTTAAAAAAAGCGATGAAGGTAAAAACCTGGGAGATGAAATGGCGGATGTATTATGGGTATTAATTTGCCTGGCCAATCAAACCGGGGTGGATTTGACTGAAGCGTTGGAGAAAAATTTTGGGAAGAAGAATATGAGGGATGGGGAAAGGCATAAGAATAATGAGAAGCTCAAATAAATATTACTGTCTTTTTAGTCTTTCAACTTCACGGAAGTAAGCTAAAAAGAGTAATACCCCAAGAATAATAATCAGCAACCCGCCTGTTTTTACAAATGTTATAAAACCTGCTATAGAAATTATAATAGCAAAAGTCAGATACCATGAACGCATATCATATTTATGTGGTGTAAAAATTTTATCAATATCTTCTCTTGAATGACCTTCTCTCAATAACCTTTCTTTAATTTCTCCTTCGGGCTCCCCTTTTTTCAGCAGTTTTCTTATCTCTTGTATTCTTTCTTTAGAAACTATATTCTTATAAAGCTAATCAAAAGATGCTTTTAGGTTATCTGCTTTTTTAGCTTTTAAAATCCCCGTTCTGGCTTACTTTTGCCGCCTATGGCAAACGATTCGAATAAATTTCAGGCGATTATCTCGCATTGTAAAGAGTACGGCTTTATTTTTCCTTCCAGCGAAATATATGATGGCTTGCAGGCTGTATATGACTATGGCCAGATGGGCAGTGAGCTAAAGAAAAATATCAAAGACTATTGGTGGAAAAGTATGACCCAGTTGCACGATAATATTGTCGGAATAGATGCGGCAATATTCATGCACCCTACCACCTGGAAAGCCTGTGGCCACGTTGATAATTTCAACGACCCGATGATTGATAATAAAGACAGCAAAAAACGCTACCGGGTTGACCATTTGATTGAAGGCTTTGCTGAAACCTTGAAAACAGAAGGAAAAGAAAAAGAATCAGATGAATTGATTGTTGCTATGGAAGCATTGATTACTAAAGATGATTTTGCAGGATTGAAAACGTTGATTGAGACAAATAAAATTAAATGTGTCATCAGTGGTACTTGCAACTGGACAGATATCCGCCAGTTCAACCTGATGTTTTCCACCGAATTTGGTTCTACAGCATCTTCTGATGGGGAGGATAATAAAATTTACCTGCGTCCGGAAACGGCACAGGGTATTTTTGTAAACTTTTTGAATGTGCAAAAAACCGGACGGATGAAAATTCCGTTTGGTATTGCACAAATAGGTAAAGCTTTCCGGAATGAAATTGTAGCCAGACAATTTATTTTTCGGATGAGAGAGTTTGAGCAAATGGAAATGCAATTCTTTATTCGCCCCGGCACACAAAAAGATTGGTATGAGAAATGGAAAGCCACCAGATTAGAATGGCATAAAAGTTTGGGAATGCCGGCAGAAAAATACCGTTATCATGATCATGTGAAATTGGCACACTACGCCGATGCAGCCTGCGATATTGAATTTGAGTTTCCAATTGGTTTTAAAGAACTTGAAGGTATTCACAGTCGTACCGATTTCGATTTGAAACAACACCAGGAATTCAGCAAGAAGAAACAACAGTATTTTGATAATGATATTGACCCGGCTACGGGAAAACCTTATGGCAATTATATTCCTTATGTTATTGAAACATCTATTGGTCTCGACCGTATGTTCCTTGCTGTTATGAGCCATGCATATGAAGAACAGGATTTAAGTACCACAGAAAAACAAGATAGCCGTGTGGTATTAAAGTTTCCTGCTAAATTGGCGCCGATTAAATTAGCGGTATTACCACTGACTAAAAAAGACGGCTTACCTGAAATAGCAGAACAAATTATCAGCGATTGTAAATCTGCTTTCCGCTGTTTCTATGAGGAAAAAGATTCTATTGGTAAACGATACAGAAGAATGGATGCATTAGGAACTCCATTTTGTGTAACAGTTGACCATCAAACAAAAGAAGATAATACAGTTACTATCCGTCATAGAGATTCGATGGAGCAGGAGAGGGTGGCGATTGATAAGATTAAAGACATTATTCTCGCAAGCCTTTAAATTTCAGTTAATCGACTTAACATTTCTTTCTGATTACGAATGCAGCAAAAGTTTAATAGAGTTGTCTCTATTGCTTAAACCATCTATATGAAAAAAATAATTCTTGGTTGTTTGTTTATTGCCAGCGGTACTTTCTTGTTTGCTCAGCCGGGTACAGTTGGTAAGGTTCCCGGAAGAACACAGTTCTATGCAGAACTGGGCGGTGCCGGTATTTTATTTTCAGCAAACGTTGATACCCGGTTTGCCAAATCATCATTGGGGTGGGGAGGCAGATTGGGATTGGGTTTTGTTACGGCAGAAGAAGAAATCATTGTAGGAGGTAATTACAATTATGAACTCCGTTCTGTTGTTACAATACCGGCGCAGGTTAACTATGTTTTCGGTAAGGGAGATTCTCCGCATACTTTTGAAGTTGGCGCAGGTATTACCTATGTTGGAAAGAAACTGGATATTTTTAATTTCTATGATGATAAAAAAACAAACCTGTTTGGCAGCGCATCATTCATGTACCGCCGTCAACCTTTAAAAGGAGGCTTTACATGGAGAATTGGATTTACGCCTTTAATTGCCAAAGGATACATACAGCCATCCGGTGCTGTAAGTGTTGGATATAGTTTTTAATACAACTGACATAGTATTATTTTGAAGCCGGTTATAATAAACCGGCTTTTTTGTTGACTGAGCTCAGCCGTCTTGATAACAAAATATCCAATACCATGACCGGAATCATTTTCCCCCTTGAACTACGTCACCCTTCTCTTTCAATTCAGATTTTACTTTGCTGAGGTTTAATTGGCCTTTTCATGGGAGAGCCTTGCTTGCCCGTTCAAAATCATCATTATGTCTGCAACAGATATTACCAAACC
>JANMFO010000390.1:0-3738 GCA_031374245.1 Chitinophagaceae bacterium
GATACTTCTGCAAATATCCGTGCCGTTTAAACCTGCTATAAGCATATCTAAAATTACTACGTCTGTTTGCTGTTTGCTTAGTATTTGTTCTGTTTGGCTGGCATTACTTATCAATGATACAGCATAGCCTTTATACTCCAGCATCATTTTCAGCATGGTACCTATATCCGGGTCGTCATCTACTACTAAAATACTTCCCTTTTTTTTCATTTCATTTTTCATGTTAATTTACTAATGGAAGGGTAAACGTAAAAATGGAACCTTTATCTTTTTCGCTGTCAACCGTTATAATACCATTATGCCTTTCAATAATTTCTTTAGCAATAAATAATCCAATGCCAAAGCCGGAATAATTTTCTTCGCTTTGCCCGCCGGCACGGTAAAAACGGTTAAATATTTTTTGCTGGTGTTCCTCATCAATTCCTATTCCATAATCTTTTATACTAATGGCTACCTGGTTATCTTTTGCCGCATACAGATGTACATCTACCAAATTACTATCTGGTGAATATTTAATGGCATTATTGATAAGGTTGATAATTACCTGCTCTATCCTGTCTTTGTCGCCATATACCGTGCCAGTAAAGTCCTGGGAAATATTAATAGTATGATTGGTATTGGTAAACCTTATATCTTCAGCCGTTTCAGCTAATAGTTCATCGAGGCTGAATAGTTCTTTTTGTAATTCTAATTTGCCCGATTCTATGCGGGAAAGATCCAGCATCTCTGATATCAGCCTGCTTAATCTTTTTATCTGGCTATCTATACGTAGCAGCGGAGTTTCAAAAAATGAAGAAGGGGTAACTTCCTCTTCTTTCAGCATCATTAAAAGTAGTTGTATATAACCCTTAATGGAAGTAACGGGGGTTTTCAGCTCATGGCTTACCATTTTCAAAAAATCCCCTTTTAACTGTTCATCGTCTTTTAACTTTTGTATCTCGGTTTTAGAGCCTACCCAGGCTTTTATTTTACCGTCTTCATCTTTTATTGCTACTGCCCTGGTAAGGTGCCATAAGTATTCCCCATCTTTACGTAGCAACCTGTTTTCAGTTTCATAATCCTGCCCGGTGCTTATACATTTCTCCCATTGGTTTTTATTTTTTATCCAGTCATCAGGATGAATAATTTTTTGCCATCCATTGCCCTTTAATTCTTCCAAAGACATTCCTGCATAATCGAGTAATGTTTGATTGAAATAGTTTTTATTGCCTTCAGCATCCGAGGTCCATATTTTTTGCGGCATTAATTCCGCCATTTGCCTGAATTGATTTTCGCTTTCTTTTATTTTTTTATTTAAAATTACCTCCGGTGTTACTTCGGTAGCAATAATAGCTACACCCGAAATAGTTTCATCTGCTTCCCGGTAGGGCTGATAAACAAAATTAAAATATACATCTTCCACTTTGCCATTGCGTACCAATTGTGAAAGATTTTCGTTGGCATTAAAAGGAATGCCGGTGGTATAAACGTTATCAAGCAGGGCCGGAAAAAGCTGGTCTTTTATTTCGGGTAAAACTTCAAGTAATGGTTTGCCCTCTATCTCGTTTCCTTTGCCCCACATTTCTTTTATGCTATCGTTGGCAAGGGTAATCACCATGTCTTTTCCTTTAAGCACGGCAAAAGCAAATGGCGATTGCATCACCATCATGGTATATCGCTTTTCGCTTTCTGTAATTTTTTTTGCAGCGACTTTCCTTTCGGTAATATCCTCAATAGAGATCAGGATAAGTTTCTCTTCTTTTTTTTCTCTTTTTAGTTCAAGGGAATTTAATAAAATGGTGCGTTCGCCAATAGATGAAAAATTGTGTGTTACTTCAAAATCGGTGACCTGTGTTTTTTGTGGTAAAATTTCTTCCAGCAAGGTGCGTAGTTCAGGGATATTCCATTGCCGGTTACCCAGGTCGTAAACCAACACGCCTTCTGTTTCCTGTTCATTTACATTAAATGTTTTATAAAAAGCTTTGTTGGCGGTTTTTACCCGCAGGTGTTTATCAAGCACCAGCAGGGGTTGGTGCAGGGTGGCCACAATGCTTTCGCTGTAATTTCTTGCATCTGTTACCTGTTCGTTCAGTCCAATTAATTCGTGGTTTAAAACCGTAAGCTCTTCGTTGGTACTTTGTAATTCTTCTTTACTGGTTTCCAGTTCTTCATTCAGGCTCTGCAATTCTTCGCTGCCACTCAGCAGTTCTTCATTGGCGCTTTGCAGTTCTTCGTTGCTTGCTTCCTGGTCTTCGGTAATGCTCCGCATATCTTCCCGGGCCTGTGCCAGTTCCTGCTCTAACAGTTGTATGCGTATATCTTTTTCGTCTTTTTTTGTTTTGGCCGAAATTTTTTTCCTGCTGCCTGTCACCAATCCATCCGCATCAGTTAAATTATAGTCGTGAAAGAGTATCAGATAATACGGCTCTAACGTGTTGGGTAGCGGAACGGCTTCTATTGAAATATTTCTTATGCTGCCATTTATATGCAGGGGAATATTTTCTTTTATCACCGCTGCCTTATCAGTTTTTGCTTTGTGCAAAATATTGCGCAGCTCAAAACCCAAACCTTGTTTTGCCATCATCAATAAATTATGGCTGGGTTTGCCGGGGGCCTGTTCTAAATAGTTTGCGGTGTTGCCTCTAAAATGCACAATGTCCATCGCTTCATCTACTACCACACCGGCCGGGGTGTATTTGGTAAGCAAAATATCATCGGCCGTTTTTTGAAAGTCGGTTCGGAGGGTTTCGATTTTAATACTATCCGCAGGGCGGTTTAAAATCTGTTCACTTCGCTGGCTTGCTACCTGCATAAACCTGCCTGGCACGTCTTTACGGGTATATAGTTTATCTGTTTTTTCCACCGCAGCAAACAGATCGGGTACACCGCCGGTGGTTTCAGATTTGCCAAGTAATAAAAAGCCCTTTGGGTTTAGTGCATAATGAAAAGTAGTTAAGGCTTTCTTTTGCAGGTAAGGCTCCATATAAATAAGCACATTGCGGCAGCTTATACAATCCATCTTGCCAAAAGGCGGGTCTTTTAAAAAATTGTGGTGGGCAAACACACAAAGATCCCTTATGCTTTTATTTACCTGGTAACCGCCATTGCTTTTTGTAAAATACTCCTTCAGCCGCTCGGGCGACACGCTATCTAATTCGTTTTTTTCATACATGCCGGTACGGGCTTTTGTAATGGCAGGCTCGCTGAGGTCGGTACCAAAAATTTGTATCCTTTCCTGATTATCGCCTAAAAATTCTTTAAAGCAAATTGCAAAAGAGTACACTTCCTGGCCGGTGCTGCAGCCTGCTACCCATATCCTTGTTATTTCGCCGGGTATTTTATTTTTTAAAATTGATGGAAAAACATTGCTGCATAAATTCTCAAATATTTTTTTGTCCCGGAAAAAAGAAGTTACCGGTATCAGCATATCCTGGTACAACAGGTCCTGCTCGGGGTTATTGCCTCTTAAAAATTTTAGATAGTCACCGGTTTCCTCGTTTTTGTTTACCACCATCCTGCGTAATATCCTGCGGCGGATGGTGGTTTGCTTGTAATACGTAAAATCTACCCCCTTGCGAATGCGAAGCAGCGAAAGTATCTGTTTAAAAACATCTTCATCCTGCTTTGGAATGTTTTGCAGTTCCTCATCACTGAGCACTGTTTTACTGGTTACTTCCAGCAATTTTTTCGGTATGTCGCCGGGCGGCAAAATAAAGTCAACCACGCCTGCCATTGCTGCGCTATGCGGCATGCCTTCAT
>JANMFO010000450.1:0-5094 GCA_031374245.1 Chitinophagaceae bacterium
TATCCGAAATCAAAGAGAGTAGTTCTGACCGCTTAATGATTGGTATATTGAGCTTCTTAGCTTTCTGCACTTCTGCCACCGTATCTTCTATTGCTGTAGAAACAACTATCAGGTCAGTAGTATCTGTAATACCATCCCCATTTTGCAAAAAACATTGCACCCCTTCCATCTCCAGTTTTTCTTTGGTTTCGTTGTATTCGCCGGGGGCAAAAAAACGGTCGCTGCCGCTAACATCTTTACCAATGCCTTTCAGGTACTGCGCAATGGCACTCATGCCAACACCGGCCACACCGATAAAAAAGGGCTTTTTAAAGTCATTTATTGAAGAAATCATACTGCAAATAAAAGGAATAATTGCGGAGAAGGATTTTTGCCCCCGGAATCGTCTATAGGTTGCAGGTCAATCAGCTATCCTGCTTGTAATATGAAGGAAAACTCAGTATTTTAAACCTTTAATTGTTACCCCGGTCTGAAGCCGGAGCCAACCAAATCACCATGTATACCCAACGCCCAAAATTGTTTATTGCAATTGCAACCCTGTCAGGATTATTAATCATAGCTTGTAACAAAAGTTCAGATAATACAGCCACTCCTGTTGACCCTGTGGCCGAGGTATTGAATTTACCGGCTAAGCCGTTTAATTATGCAAACATTACTCAACCGGCCTACCTGAATGCACCCAATATTCAAGGGCAGATAAATACACCAGCCGGTAATGCAATTACTGATAATGGAGCAACACTTGGCCGGGTTTTGTTTTATGATAAAAATCTTTCTATCAACAACACTATTTCCTGTGCTTCTTGTCATAAACAAGCGAATGGATTTTCAGATAATACTGTACTTAGCAAGGGTTTTAATGGCGGTTCCACTGGCAGAAATTCGATGTCATTGATTGATGCAAAGTATTATCCCAATGGCAGGTTTTTCTGGGACCAAAGGGCAGCAAGTTTAGAAGACCAAACATTAATACCAATACAAGACATGGTAGAAATGGGAATGACGTTGCCGCAATTAGAAACCAAATTAAAAAGCCTTGCTTACTATCCTGTTCTTTTCAATAAAGCATTTGGTGATAATACAATTAACAGTGGCAAGATAGCAGCAGCCCTTTCACAATTTATCAGATCAATTGTTTCATTCCAGTCAAAATATGATGCCGGAAGAGCAGCATTTCCTGTAGCCCCTGCTCCACCACCTAATGCCCCTTTTCCAAATTTTTCAGCACAGGAAAACAGGGGCAAGGAATTATTTCTATTACCACAAAATGCCTGTGCAGCCTGCCACGGTTCTGAAACGTTTACAGCACCACAGGAAAAAAATAATGGACTTGATATAGCTACAGTTGACAGAGGTTTTGGGGCTGTTACCAGCAATACTACCAATGATGGATTGTTTAAAGTAACAACGCTGCGAAATGTAGAGCTAACTGCACCTTACATGCACGACGGAAGGTTTACAACGTTAGAAGAGGTTGTTGAGCATTATAGCACTGGTGTAAAAAATCATCCCAATCTGTCAAATCAGCTTAAACTGCCTAACGGACAACCACGTTTGGCTAACTTAACTCCGCAGGATAAAGCAGCATTGGTAGCATTTCTAAAAACACTAACCGATGTGAATGTAACTACAGATATAAAATATTCTGACCCTTTTAAATAAAAATTGATACGCTAAAGAGAGTTTTTATTTTGTGCCCTTATCATTTCAGGATAGCCCCATTTTTTTGCCAGAGCATTAACAGCCATGGCAATTCTTTTGGTTTTTGTAGGTTCAGTTTTTGCATCATCAATCCATTTGCTAAAATAGCGTTGATGCGACCCTGTCAGGCTTTGAAAGAAATTTTTTGCAGCAGGCTCATCGTCCAGGCATTCCATAAAATCTTTATTGAAAACAAATTCACTTTTATCCTCAGTTAATTGAACTATTACTGTGGCTCCATGCTTTTTACCGATTTTTTTTCGGATTGCAGCATTCAAAACAAAAATAAATTTACCGCCTCCCATGGGTAGTAATGATACTCTTTTGATTGGATGAGCATCCAGCCTTCCTTTTACTTTAAATTCTTTCTTGTTACCCGGCTTCAATTCCTGTGCAAGGTCGGGTGGCACTTCAAAATAAGTCCACCCGGTTTTTTCACCTTGCTTTCCGAAACGGTGTATTGTTGTTGTAAATTGAACCATACCTGATGCTAGAATGATTTAATTTCAAATAATTATTCAAACCTGAAATAAGTATAAATCTACAAACACTTCATCTTTAAATCAATTGTTATGAAAACAAAAAATAAATTCACAATGTTTTTCGAAAAATTTTCAACCAAAGTAACCAAAGCCACAGGCAGCTCTACCGCCTTCATTCTGGCATTCTTAGTAATTATTGTTTGGGGTATAACAGGCCCTGCTTTTAAGTTTTCCAATACCTGGCAGTTGGTTATTAATACCGGTACTACTATTATCACTTTTCTGATGGTGTTTGTTATCCAGCAATCGCAGAATAAGGACACGGTGGCTATTCAGCTAAAACTGAATGAACTTATTGCTGCCAGTTCAACCGCCAGCAACCGGCTGATTGATGTGGAAGATCTTACCGCAAAAGAATTGGAGACGCTTAAAAAATTCTATATCCAGTTGTCTGAACTATCAAAAAAAGAAAATGATATTCATAAAACCCATTCGATTGATGAAGCTCAAACTTATCATGAGAAAAAACAACACACCAGGCATCTTATACAAAAAAAATAATGAATCAATCGGCTGATCAATCCATAATAATTTAACGAATAAAGCCACCTTGTTGGTGGCTTTATTCGTTAATCGCTGCTCAGATTAATCCTTTTTTTCTTTTCTTTCCCCGGTTTCACCATCAATCTTTACTTTCTTATCACCGGTTTTTATCTTCACATCGCCGTCTTTCTCTATCTCCACTTTATAATCGCCGTCTTTATATTCCACCGCTCCGTTTTTTTCAATTTCAAGTTTTTCATCCTCGTCATACATATACGTTTTGCTACCACCGAGTACAACATGCCCGTTGATTACTTTACCTGTTTTAGCATAAATAGTGTCATTAGTCTTTGTATCAATGTAGATGTAAAGCGGCTGCCCTGTTTCCTTATTCACCATAATACCTGTTTTATCATCTTTTCCCACTTCTACAACCTTTCCGTTTGACAAATCAATGTACCTGTCTTTAGGGTCTGAACATGCACAAAAAGTAGTAATTAAAACTCCTGCAAATAATACTGATGCCCGATTTTTCATAATTTGATGTTTATTTGTGGTAGCCAAGTATCAGGCCATTCTGTTGTAAGCAACAAAATCAATATTTTCATTCCCTAAATATAATGAGTGAGGAAAATATTCCACAAAAGAACCTTATCAAACTGAAAAATCTATGCATTCGAATAAACCATTGCTTCTTTTAAACAGTTTTCTTTTTTTATCCTTTCTCAGTCAGTCGCAGGAAATACCTGTCAGCATCAAAGCAGCCAATCAAAAAAAAGAACCTTTGGCTTTTGCCACTATCACCGTTACAAACCGAACAGACAGTACACAATCAATAAAAAAAATAGCTGATAGCAGTGGCAAAGCTTTATTCCAATTAGTAAAAGATGGGCAATACAATGTCAGAATTTCTTCAATAAATTATCAACCGATTGAAAAAGGTATTACCGTTTCAGAAAATAAGACCAGCTTTAGTTTTACAACTGAGCCTTTAGGCAAAACACTTCAAACTGCTATTGTGACATCAAAAAAACCACTGATGCGGCAGGAAGATGATAAAACAATTATAGACCCTGAAAACTTAGCCGCAGCTTCCACTAACGGTTATGAAATAATTGAAAAAACTCCCGGTTTGTTTGTTGATCAGGATGGTAATATTTATATCAGCAGCCTTAGTCCGGCTACTATTCAAATCAATGGCCGTGATATGAAAATGAGTGCTGCGGATGTGGCAACCATGCTAAAAAGTTTACCCCCTAATACGATAGATAAAATTGAAATAGTAAGAACCCCATCTGCCAAATATGATGCATCAAGCACCGGTGGTATTGTGAATGTAGTATTGAAAAAAGGAGTAAAGATTGGGATGACCGGTAGTGTGACTGCAGGTGCACAGCAAGGCACATATGGGAACCAGTTTATTGGTTTTAACCTGAATAATAATAATGGAAAAAGAAGTTCATTTATCAACCTGAATTACAACAAACGGAATTTTTATGAAAAAATAGTAACCGACCGACTCTTCGCTCCGGATTCTTTACTTAGTCAAAATGCTTTTACAAAATATCCTACAGATGCATTTTTTGCGGGCTATGGATTTAATTATTCACTTGGGAAATGGGATATTGAATTATCTGGTAATGCAAGCCTGAACTACTCTGACAATACCACTAATAACCTGAGTGTAATAAAAAAAATAAGTAGCTCTCAAATTTTGACTAATAACCTAAATAACGTTCTTAACAAGGGAACTTCGCTTGTTATAGGAAATGGCATCGAAACAAAACTAAGAATTGATACACTTGGTTCCGAGTGGTCCAATAATATTTTTTATTATAACTCCCATCATACTTCTGACCAGTTTTTCTCAACTGCCTTTTATACCCCGTTAATACCTGTAATTGGAGGAGATGGCAAGGCTGATAATAAACGGGACCTTTTTTCCGCAAAATCAGATCTGAAACTGATGCTGAAAAAGAAATTTACTATTGAATCTGGTGCAAAAACCACTTTTCATATTTATAAAAATACAACTAACTACTTCCGGGAATCCGGTGGCATAAGAACAAAAGATATTGGCCGTACCAATACATTTAACTACGATGAAAATATAAATTCATTGTACCTGCAAGGTTCTAAAACACTGGGAAAAGATGTGGTGATTAAAGTTGGTACAAGATTAGAAAATACCAATATGAAAGGACAACAGATTATTCCTGATGATACTACTTTCAGTATTCATCGTACCGATCTCTTCCCTTACATTTATCTAAGTAAGAGTTTGATGAAAATTGCCGGTTATAGTTTGCGGGGCTACTTAGTGTATCGCCGCACCATTACCCGCCCGGTATATGAGCAATTAAATCCA
>JANMFO010000022.1:0-1953 GCA_031374245.1 Chitinophagaceae bacterium
GGGATTGGTAATTAATGATTACCAGGCTTTGCTGGAAGACCAATGGACAGCAGCATTAAAAAAGAAATACCCGGTAGTGATTGATCAGAAAGTATTGAGTAGCATATTAAAATAAAGTCATCGAATCAGAAAAATCGAAAGTCCGGAAGACTGCTCCAAATTATAAGGAATAGTCATCCGGACTTTCTAACTTAAGGTTTTTTCTAATTTGCCTACAACTCTTTCACTACATCCACCACCATCATCGGGCGGCCCAAAGTATAATAATGAAGAACAGGTACTCCTGCTTTCTTCAATTCTTTTGACTGAGCTAATAACCATTCTACTCCTACTTTCTCTACGTCTTCATCATTTTTACATTGAGCAACAGCATTGCTCAAATCAGACGGTAATTCGATAGAAAATGTTTTTGGAAGAACAGTTAATTGTTTTTTAGTATAGATAGGTTTCAATCCCGGAATAATTGGAACAGTGATGCCAATTTCCCGGCAGGCCCTTTCAAACGCAAAGAATTTAGCATTATCAAAAAACATCTGTGTGATAATATAATCAGCACCGGCATCTACTTTCTTTTTCAAATACTGTAAATCAGTATCCATGTTGGGTGCTTCAAAATGTTTTTCCGGGTAACCGGCCACACCAATACAAAAGTCTGTTTTATGTGTTCCTCTTAATTCATCTTCAAGGTAAACACCGGCATTAAGGTTAGCCACCTGCTTCAGCAAATCGCTGGCATATTTATGACCGCCGGGTTCCGGTTCAAAAGCGGTTTCATTTTTTGCTGCATCGCCCCGCAGCACCAGCACATTATCAATGCCGAGGTAACGAAGGTTGATTAATGCATCTTCTGTATCGTTAATGCTAAAGCCGCCGCAGATAAGATGGGGTACTGTATCCACATTATACTTATTCATAATCGCCGCACAGATACTTTCCGTACCGGGACGTTTACGTATCACAACTTTATGAAAACTACCATCAGCATTCTTTTTAAATACATGCTCACTCCGGTGATAGGTAACATTAATAAAGGAAGGCTTGAACTCCATTAATGGGTCAAGGTGTTTATACAATGCTTCTATTCCCTTGCCTTTCAATGGTGGTAATACTTCAAACGATACAAGGGTGTCTTTTGCCTGGGCTATATGGTCTGTTACTTTCATGCGATTATTTTATTTTATTAGCCACATGGAATTCGCAGCAAATAATTATTTCTGTTGGTATGTGCCCGGTTATGGCTCATTTCATTGGGGTGCAAAGCTAATACAGAAAAGTTTTAAATGAAAGGCTCGTTTAAAAGAATAACAGCCTGAATTACAGGTCAAACAAATCATAAAAATCAGTTGAATCGGCTTAATCAATGGCCCAAGCCTTATTTTTGCCGGGCATGTCAGTTACTATCAGCACAAAGAATCTCGTAAAAAAATATGGCAGCCGCACAGTTGTCGACCATGTTTCATTAGAAGTGAACCAGGGTGAAATCGTTGGTTTGCTGGGGCCTAATGGTGCCGGTAAAACAACTTCATTCTACCAGGTAGTAGGATTAATAAAACCCGATGAAGGAAAAGTTTTCCTGAATGACCAGGATATTACCAGCCTGCCCATGTACAAACGGGCACAAATGGGCATTGGCTATTTACCCCAGGAGGCCTCCATTTTACGTAAGCTGAGTGTGGAAGATAATATTGCTGCCATCCTGGAAATGACAAAACTTTCGAAACAACAACAACGGGATAAACTAGAGTCATTACTAAATGAGTTCCGTTTACAACATGTCCGCAAAAGCAATGGAGATGTTCTGAGTGGTGGTGAAAGGCGACGAACAGAAATTGCACGTGCCTTAGCATCTGATCCGAAATTTATTTTGTTAGATGACCCGTTTGCTGGCATCGACCCTATTGCTGTTGAAGACATACAACAGATTGTAGAAAAGTTGAAATTAAAAAATATTGG
>JANMFO010000044.1:0-3148 GCA_031374245.1 Chitinophagaceae bacterium
GGAAAAGAGATTAATGAAGAATAACTGGTTATCGGGATTCCACGGACAGGAGCTTAATGTTGTTTTAACAGCGAACAGATCTTTGCCTTCCGGTTTCTGGTAATTAAGGTTGAAATAATTCAGCATTTCTTCAATCCTTACTGCATCTGGTGGCACAAATGAGTTAAGCGTAATGAAGCGGCGGATATTACTGTAAGAAGCTCTGTCCACATTAAGCGACATTCCGGTACTGGGGAATCTTTTTGCATTAACAAAGTGATTTTCTAAGATGCTGGCATATGTCTCATCACCTGCAAACCAACTTTTTTGCTCGTCTTTCTCCAGGTTTTTTGTAAGCGATGATAGTTTATCCCTCCTTGCATTAGCAGCTGAACCTGACAGTTTTTTAAGTCTTGCATTTATATAGTTGTCTGCATTTACTACTATCTTTTCCTTCTGGTACCCGTCCAGTGAAAAACTGAATGTATCAATCTGCTGATTTATGGCAATGCCGAAAGTTCCTTCAGACCCACTTTTAAAAACATAACCGGTTTTATGCTGTAAAATCGTAACGTTTTGCAAAACATTACCTCCCTCATCTTTAACTATACCCCGCACATAATATTGTTGGGCATATACGGATGAACTGAAAAGGAGAAAGAATAGTATATGACAAGCTATCTTCACCGGACTGTTTTGTACCGATAAAATACAAAAAAAAAGGGAGAGCTTCATTTATATTATACCAACTGGTAAATCTCTTTTAAATTCCGGCCAAGGCCATCATAATCAAGACCATAACCAACAACAAATTTATTGGGAATTTGAAACCCCACATAATCCAGTGTAAGTGGATGTTCTGTGGCTTCCGGTTTATGCAGCAGCGTAGCTATTTTTAATGATTTTGGCTGCTGATGAATCAATTTGGGAAGAAAATTGTGCAATGTCTTGCCGGTATCAACAATATCTTCCAGAATAATTACATCCTTTCCAAAAAGGTCTTCTTCCAATCCGATTGAAGTAACCACTTTGCCAGATGATTTCATCCCCTTATACGAAGCCAGTTTTATAAAACAAAGCTCCGCTTCTAAAGTAAGCTGCTTGAAAATATCTGCTGCAAACATGAATGACCCATTCAGAATAACAATAAACAAGGGCCGTTTGCCTGCATAATCTTTACTTATAGATTCTGCCAGTTCTTTTACCCTTTGCAGAATAGTATTTTCAGAGAGATACGTTTCAAAAGATTTGTCATGTACTTTAACCAATGCCATATTATTCAGATTATACAGTTTAAATGATCGGACTATTTTTTTATAGCAGGTACAATTGTGTAATTTGTTTTAATTGCCAGCTTTGGTATAGTTGTTGATTTCTTTTTCAAACTTAATTGTTCACCCGGTGCCGGCATTGCATCATTTCTTAACCAATTATATTCGATCAGGCTCTCCAGCCGTATTGCCTGTAGCTGTGCAATGTCATGCAAAGATTCACCCGATTGCACAATATGAAATTCACTATTACCAGTCTTACGTTTCCGCTGTATGTATATCAATCTATCTTTATCCACTTCCTCCATTTGTTTCATTTCATTAAACTCAAATAGTTTAGACAAATCAACATCATACTGTTTAGCTATAGCGAGAAATGAAGTTCCTTTTTTTGCGTAAATAACTTTTGTTTCATTAATTAAGAAACGGCCTTCGGGATAATTAACAGGTTTTTCATTTTCTGCCACTATCCTTGTCTCTATACTTTTTTCGGTTACAGGCTCTACAATTGTTATTGCTGCATCAGCATTGCCAAAATCGGAAACAGGTGACTTGCCCAATGCAATCAACGTGTAATCCTGCAGATTGTAATCTTCAACAAGTTTTATAAGTACAAGCGGATACTTAGGATTCGTAGCATATCCTGCTTTCTTTAAACCGTTAGCCCAACCTTGATAATCTGCCGGATCAAGTTCAAATAAAAAAGCATAACGCTGACCATTTTTTAAAAAATCAGAATGGTCTTTATAGGAATCTTCAGCTACCGGGTACTTACGGAAACATTCGCCTCTTGCATCATCATCATACTTTACTGACTCTCCAGTCCAGTTGGATTTACATTTAATACCAAAATGATTATTGGATGCCTGTACCAACCAACTGGTACCCGCTGTTGATTCATGAATACCTTGTGCTAATGTAATAGATGCGGGCACACCGGTTCTTTGCATTTCAGTAATTGCCAAATCCTTATACGTATTGATATAGGTTTTTACCACTTTCGGGTTTTGTGCATTGGAAGCAACTGACAGGAGTATAAAAAAAACAATTATGCTATTTTGAATTTTTCGCATTGAATAATTTGATGTTACAATTTCCGTATTAATAAAAGACCATCACGGATAGTTAATACTACTTTCTCAATATCTTTCCGTTCCCTGATAAACTCATTAAACGCCTTAATCCCTTTTGCACTCTTGCCTTTTACTTCATCATTCAGCACCTGACCGTGAAAAAAAATATTATCTGCTAAAATAAAACCGTTTTTCCGCAACCGGGGCAAAACAAGGTTAAAATATCCGATGTAAGAGGGTTTATCAGCATCAATAAATACCAAATCCCAGGTTTCATCGAGTTTTGGAATTATATCTAACGCATTACCTGTATGTGATAGTATCTGGTTGGCATAAGAAGATCGGTCAAAAAAATAGCGGGCCTTTGCTGAATCTGCCTCTCGCAGCTCAATTGTATGCAGCTGTCCATCATCAGTTAATCCTTTTGCAAGGCATAAGCCACTGTAGCCGGTAAACGTCCCAATTTCCAGAATTCTCCGTGGTTTTATCATGCAACTGATCATCTCCAGCACTTTTCCCTGCAAGTGGCCGCTCAGCATAATAGATTCTGAATGGTGCTGCATAGTGAAATCATTCACTTCTTTCAACAATGCATCTTCTGGTGAAGAAATTTTTTCGGCATACGTCTCTGCCAATGGATTAACTAATTCCACTATTGAAAATTTGGGCAAAGATAAACCTCTTATACTGCCTGAAGTTGGGTTTTGTTTGTTTCTGATTTTGATGAAATAAACCACAGCCCTGTAAATGTGAGGATGCCGTTTATCAATATCAACTCATTCCCTATTTTATACCCATTAAATATTGAGTCAGAGATACTTTGTA
>JANMFO010000054.1:0-4625 GCA_031374245.1 Chitinophagaceae bacterium
ACTTTTAATATGCGCTATAATGCCTGTTGTGGAAAATCCTTGCACTAAAGGGTTAATAACCACCCTTCCGCCATTGGCTATTACTTCTTTGGCTCCCACAATCTGTTCTACGGTATAATCGCCTCCTTTTACCAGTACATCAGGCATTACCGCTTTTATCAACTCCAAAGGGGTAGGCTCATCAAATATTACCACTGCATCTACAATAGCCAAATTACTGAGTAAGATAGATCTGCTAGCTTGTTTATTAATTGGCCGTTCTGGTCCTTTTAATTTCTGTACACTTGCATCGCTATTCACGCCAATAATTAAAAAATCGGCTTCTTTGGCTGCCTGCGAAAGTGAAAATATATGTCCCTGGTGAATAATATCGAATACACCGTTTGTAAAGACAATCTTTTTGCCAAGAACCCGCCATTGTACTGCCTTCTGAACAATTTGTGCAGCAGTAAAAATTTTTTGCGGTATCAGGTCAGCTCTTTTCACCTTGTATTTTTTTCTTATTATAATATGGTAATGATACAAAGCTAATCAAACCACCTATGAGTATAATAGTAGTTTGAGCCAGCCATAATATCCAACCAAAAGCCAATGCAATTGTTGAATCAAGTCCGTATAGTTGCATAGTTACTTGTATCATGTAAGCATAAGCTCCAATGCCCCCCGGTGTTGCTATCATTCCGATACTTCCTGCTGATAACACAGTGAAAGCTTCCCTGATACCATAGTGTGATGTTTCCTGCAAGGCCATAAAGCCGAGGTATCCGCCTGAAACATAAGCGGTCCATAAGGCGATGGTAAGTAAGATAAACTGTCTTCTTTTTTTCAGGTGTTTGATGGCACCTACTCCCTGAATCACACTTTGCCAGATGTGCCTGAAGATTTTTACTACATCATTAATTGTTTTTTTCTTTTTGTACATCCAAAGACTTACCAGTATACAAATAATGATGACCACAATAATTGCTATAAGCCAAAGAGGAATGCCGCCTTTTTCTTCACTTTCCTTTTCAGCCTGATTAAAAAAAGTATCTAACAATTGGGAATAAAGTTGAGGCTGAATTGCAAGCGTAATTCCAAACATTATTATCAATGTAATCGCATCAATCAACCGTTCAAGAATGATAGTGCCCACCAGTTTGTCAGCCGGTATCTTTTCATATCTGGCCAGTACTGTACATTTTAGTACTTCGCCAAGGCGTGGGAAAGCCTGGTTAGCCATATACCCGATAAAAACAGCAGCTACCGTATTGGCTTTTGATGGCATGTAACCTAAGGGTTCAATTAATAATCTCCAACGGATGGCACGGATATAATGGCTTAAGAAAAGAATAACGAATACCGGGATGATTAACCAATATCTGGCATTGTGAAGCGAAAGTTTTATCTGGGCAATATTGTCTTTATTCAAACCTTTCAATGAAAGCCAGGTAAGAAAAATACCAAGCCCAAGAAAAAAAATATATTGAAGTATGGTGCGGAGATTCTTATTCATTGGCATCGAAAATAGAACGATAAGGCTGAATGACAAAGCCCTTTACAATGAAATATGTATTAATTAAGCAACATATTATCAATCAGCCTTACTTCGTTCATAAAGGCTGCAATTAATGCTACTACTTTTTTATGGTGATTCCATTCCTGCATTGGGGAAAGGTTTTCTGCACTAACAATTGCAACATAATCCGCTTTCAACCCGGCCGCTTCAAGCATTAGTTGTGCTTTATGTTCTAATGTTTCAGGGGTTTCCTTCCCAACATTTTCTTTAATCATTTGAAGGCTTTTGTATATTACCCCGGCTTTTTCTTTTTCTTCATTGCTCAACCGCATATTCCGGCTGCTCATAGCAAGGCCATTTGCTTCCCGTAGGGTAGGGCAGATTACAATTTCAATGCTATTTTTTAAACCAATCAATGCTACCAGTTTTGTTATAACCATGCATTGCTGATAATCTTTCTGGCCTAAATAAAGACTATCGGGATGTACAATTTTCAGCAGTTGTTGTACCACCATACATACCCCCTGAAAATGACCTGGCCGGTATTTTCCATCAAATACTGTTTCTATAAAACCAAGATCATAGTGCTTATTTATTGTTATCCCTTGCGTATAAATTTCATTAACTGAGGGAAGAAATAATATATCACATCCGGCTTCTTCCAGAAGTTGAATATCCTTTTCAATTGTAATGGGATATTTTTTAAAATCATTGGGGTCATTAAACTGTGTGGGGTTGACAAATATGCTTGAAACAGTAATTGCATTATCCCTTTTTGATGTTTTAATCAGGGAAATATGCCCGGCATGCAAAGCCCCCATTGTAGGAACAAATCCGATTTTTTTAGCACCTGATTGCTGATTATCAAGCCACTTATGAAGGTCGTCAGCTTTTTTAAATAAAATCATGTTTTTTTCTGCTTATTAGCTGTGTTTCAGCTAATCTCAGGATTTAGCTTTAAAATAATTACCTTTGCCACCTTTTACGAACGGCTTGTAATTTAAATTGATCCCTAATGTCTGCAAAGAAAAGAATTTTATTTATTGCCAACGAGATGTCACCCTACCTGGAGCTGACAGAGTTTTCAGAAATAGTAAACAAGTTGGCTATCAAGTCGAACGATAACAACCTGGAGGTTCGCTGCATTATGCCAAGGTTTGGTATTATTAATGAACGCCGTCACCGGCTTCATGAAGTGGTAAGGCTTTCTGGTATCAATGTTTCAGTGGATAACGAGGATATGCCATTACAAATTAAAGTGGCCTCTTTACCCAGTGCCCGGTTACAGGTGTACTTTTTGGATAATGAAGATCTTTTCAAACGTAAGTTTGTTTTTCATGATGAACAGGAAAAATGGTATGATGATAATGGTCTTCGTACTGTCTTCTTTTGTAAAGGGGCATTGGAAACCGTGAAAAAATTTGGCTGGCCGCCAGACATTATTCATTGCAGCGGCTGGATGACAGGTCTGATTCCTGCCTATCTAAAAACAGTTTATAAGAAAGAGCCGGTATTTGCACACAGCAAAATTGTTTATACTATCGGACAAAATACATTTAAAGAAAAGCTGGGAAGTGATTTTGTAAAAAAAGCATTAATACATGCTTCCTTAAAAGAGAAAGATCTTGAAGTGTATAAAGATGCTACTAATACTGCTATGTTCCGTGGCGGTGCCACCTTTGCAGATGCTATTACATTTGGTGCAGATAAGATTGAAAAGAAACTGGTAGATGAGTTTTCTAAAGTAAGAGGAAAGAAAACGTTGCCTTTTAATCCTGAAGGAGATTTAACAGACTATTTACAACTCTATAGCGACCTTGCAGGCAAATAAAAAATCACTAACCCGACTATAAATCTACTTTGTGAAGAAAAGATATATCTCCTTTTTATTAATAGCAATCATCGCAACGGTTGCTATTATATTTTCCGCTTGTAAAAAACTCAATGATTCCACCGATTTGGGCGGGGGGCTTATACCTCCGGTAGATAATATCAACACTTTTGATACCAGCATAACCGTTTTGACGTATAATGATACGTTGAAGTTTATGTACGATTCAATCCGTCTTGGTAAGTCAGATGAATTTTTCCTTGGGAAAATAAACAGCGACCCCTTTTTTGGCAAAACCGATGCAAGGCTTTTTTTAGAACTAAAGCCAGCTAGTTATCCGAACGTTTTTACAAACCGGAATGATAGCCTTTTTATTGATTCCGTGGTATTAGTGCTTGATTATGTAGAAAATTATGGCGATTCTGTTATTCCCCAGAATATTAATGTGTACGAAGTAGATCAGACAAGTAAATTTGTACCTGATTCTGCCTATTTGATCCGTGCAAATAATTTCACTTATTCAAACCTGTTAGGTACAAAAAATGTAATTCCGCAAAGGTTAAAAGATTCAGTAAAAGTATTTGGTGATACTACCACTAATCAGCTTCGGATTAAATTGAATAACTCTTTTGGGCAACGTTTGCTGGGCTATGATACTTCCAGTAATGCAATTACCGGAGCTTATGCTAACGATTCAGTATTCAGAAGTAAATTCAAAGGATTTGCCTTGCAGTCTATGAATAGCGGCAATTCGATAATGGGTTTTGATCTTGCCGGTGGCGGTACAAAGCTGGCTGTATATTACAGGTATTGGAACAAGTTTCCCAATTTAGATACTACTGTTACTTACTTTACTTTTAAATCAAGCATTACAGGTGCTAATTCTGCCGCAGCCAATTATGTTACTAGAGATTATAGCGGTACCCCTGCATTGGCATCGCTAAATAATGGCACAGCACCAGATCCGGTGCTCTATTTGCAAAATACGCCGGGAACTTATGCCTCTCTTAAAATACCTGATCTTGCCTTAATCGGCAATCGTGTTATACATAGGGCAGAACTGTACATGGAACAGATTTATGATTTTAGTGATAGCCTGTATCGTTCACCAGACTTTTTGTACCTGGATGCAGTTGATCCAACAATAACAACTGAACCTAAAATGTTCCGTACTATTCCATATGACCTGAATTTTGGTAGTAGTTCCTCTTCATTGGATTATAACGCTTTTGGTATTGTACCAGTAATAGCAACAGATTTATTTGGCAATAGAATCCGGACATGGAAGTTTAATAT
>JANMFO010000075.1:0-34379 GCA_031374245.1 Chitinophagaceae bacterium
ACTTCTTTTATTCAACCCGGTGGTTCAATAAGAGATAATGATTCTATTGAATATTGTAAAGCAAATAACCTGGCGATGGTGATAACTGGCTTACGTCATTTCAAACATTAATGAACCTATTTGATTTTCATAAAACCATTGTTCAATCATCTGCCGATTCATTAAAAAAATTAGCGGTATTCAACCCTTTTACCATTCATAAAAAGGGAACAAGATCCAAAGCATTTTTTGCGTTGGCATTAGTTTGTTTTTTCTGGGGCACTACCTGGATTGCGTCTAAAGAAGGTGTGCGGCATATGCCTGCATTGCAAATGGCAGGCATCCGGCAACTTATTGCAGGTTTATTATATGTAGGTTTTTTCTTGTATAAAAAAATTCCTTTACCAAAAGGAAAAGAATGGATACCTGTATTGGTATTAAGCTTTCTTAATTTTATTATGAGTAACGGGCTTAGTACCTGGGGTGTAAAATATATTTCTGCCGGACTTGGCTCCATCATGGGGGCCATCTTTCCTTTGTGGCTGGTGATTATTGGTTTATTTATTTCCAAAGAAAAGATTCCGCAAAAAGCACTTATCGGTTTACTGCTGGGTTTTGGTGGCGTTTGTATTATTTTTTATGACCACCTGCAGGATTTCTTAATACCGGATTTTCGTTTTGGTATCATTTTATCACTCATTGCTACCTGGACATGGGCATTTGCCACTCTCTACACTAAAAAACAGGCCGTCAAATTTAATCCTTACTTCAGCCTGGGTTTACAGATGCTGATATCAGGTGTAACCTTACTGCTATTTACAAAGGCGGGTAGTTCAATATCTTTTTCAAATGTTGAAGTGGTAACAACACAGTCAAAACTCTTTATCCCATTTACAGCTATTCCATGGCAATCATGGGCAGCTATTGCTTACCTAATCATCTTTGGATCATTGATTGCCTTTATCTGTTACTTGTATGCACTGCAAAATTTACCTACAGAGCAGGCCTCTATTTATGCGTATGTAAATCCTATAGTAGCTGTTTTATTCGGTTGGCTGATATTCCATGAAAGGATTACCATATTCATCACTGTTGGCGGATTAGTAACCTTGCTGGGTGTGTACTTAGTTAACAAAGCATTTAAATCAGTGCCTCCACCGGAGCAACCGGAAACTGAAGGTATCTAATGTTGTCGATCCGCCTCTGATTGACTACCAACTTCCTGGATAAACTGATAATACACATCTCTCCATCCTTTAAAGCGTTCATCTGTTCCTAAAAAAGTATTGTGCCAGATGCTGATGAAGGTTCCGTTTACTTTTTTTACCTGCTGATAGTAATGCCGCATTTCTTCCAAAGCTTGTTGTGGAGTAATTTTTTGTTCAAAAAAAGAATTGGCTTCCATGTAGCAAAAAGGATATAACAATAAATAAGTTGCTTCCTCTTTTTCCAAATCATACCAATAAAAAGGCGAAGCCACCGAAGCCCGGAAACCATTGATGCTGCCATAACCCATAGAAAAATCTTCTTTGATGCCTGCATCAATAAGATGGCGAAAAGTTTGTGGCAGTGTGAAGCGGATAAAATGTTGCCTGGAGGAAATGATTTTTATTGTTGTTATATGCTCAATCCTTTCTTTTTCTTTTTTTATCAGCGAAGTGTCATCACCACTTTGCCAGGATGGGTGAATACCAATTTGATATTTGTCCGCATGTTGCTTAATCAGTACCTGTAATGCTGTTTCTTTTGGTAAAATATTCCTGTCGTACTTACCTGTTTTCTCAGGTACGAGAAAAAAGTATCTTGGTTTAAAATGATGCGGCCGGTGCATGTTATCTATCCAGTTGTAAGAATCAAACGGATCCTGCACTTTATTATTCAAAACATTTCTTCGCAATGTGAGGCGATCAAAATTTCCTTTCAATAAATCTTTAATGGCTGCACCTGCACTCCGCCACCATTCTTTGTGTTTATAGGAGTAAGCTTCATCAATATCATAAGTAGGGAGTAGTTTGAAGTTCGAAGTTTGAGGTTTGAGGTTGGGAAACTTTATTTGCAAGGATTTCTTAAAATCTTCGAGCCAGATATTTACCAAGGGAATATTTAAGAAGTTCTCTTTAAATGCTACTGAATTTTCATGGGCATACCGGCCATACATATCTTTTTCATGCGGCAGATATTCTTCATAACGACTGAGTAAATAAAATGAAACCGCAAAAATATCGAACGGGAAATCACCGTTTGTTTTGAAAAAGGCTTTGTAGCCGTTTGCTTCAAAACACTCAATTACTTGTTTGTTAATTTCTTTTTCAAATAATAACTGATGTGGCTGAAGCCAGAAATCGGCTTGTGTTATCTGTTCATTGCTATAATTAATTTTCAATCCGGTATAAGCAATGAAATCAGTACGATTATCAGTAACAGCAATTGGTTCACCAATAATTTGGTGGCCGATAAAATCAGCAATGTAGTTGAGACGATGCGTTATTGTATTTGAAAAAAGAATCACCAACTGAAGATAACTATCGTTTGCCGTATTTCTCTTTCCACAACTCGTTAAAGGATTTTTTAGGAAACTCCATTTCGCCGCGGTGTTCCTTCCAGCCTTTTAAAAGACTATTCACCACCCAGTTTTTTATACTGCCGTTAGCCATGTTCATCCATTTGCGGCGCAGCATTCCCTGCTTCCACATTTTCCAGGCTATTTTTTCTCCGAATGAACTATTTCCTTCTTCCACTGCTTCATGCCGGTTCTCTAATAACAATTCATGCAGGTTAATTTTCACTGCACACACTTCGGTACAGTTACCACAAAGTGACGAAGCATAACTCAGGTGCTTCCATTCATCCATATTTTTTAAATGCGGGGTGATGACAGAACCAATCGGGCCGCTGTAAGTAGCCGCATACGCATGACCACCAATATTTTTATACACCGGGCAAGCATTTAAACAAGCGCCGCAACGGATGCAATACAAACTTTCCCGTTGTTTCGCATTCGCTAAAATATTGGTGCGGCCATTATCCAGCAGTATCACATACATTTCTTCCGGGCCATCGGTTTCGTTTTCCTGTCGTGGCCCTGTTACAATTGTATTGTACACCGTCACCCGTTGTCCTGTTCCAAAAGTTGACAGCAGTGGCCAGAACAAAGCGAGGTCTGTCATGGAAGGAATTACTTTTTCAATCCCTACCACCACGATGTGTGTTTTTGGATAGGAGCAACTCAATCTTGCATTGCCTTCATTTTCTGTTACGGCTATGCCGCCAATATCTGAAATGATAAAATTGGCTCCCGTCACGCCTACTTCAGCCTGCACATATTTTTCTCTTAGTATTTCTCTTGCTTTTAATGTTAGTTGTTCGGGTGTTGCTTTAGGGTCGGTACCTAATTTTTCCGCAAATAGTTTTGCCACATCTTCTTTGCTCTTGTGCATGGCAGGAGTCACAATATGATAAGGTGCTTCGCCATCCAATTGCTGAATGTATTCACCCAAATCCGTCTCCACACTTTCAATGCCGATCTTTTCTAAAAAAGCATTGAGGTGAATTTCTTCTGTCACCATACTCTTGCTCTTCACCAATGTTTTACAATTCTTCTCGTCACATATTTTTTTAATCGCATCGAGTGCCTGTTCTGTATCTTCTGCCCAAATAACTTTTGCTCCCCGTCTGGTTATAGCTGCTTCAAAAGTTTCCAGTTGTCTATCCAGTGTTTCAATAGCTCTCCATTTTATATTTTTGGCCTTCTCTCTTGCCAGGTGTACATCAGCAAACTGTTCTTTCCCTTTTGGCACCACGGCATTATACTTACCAATATTAAAATTGATTTTACGCCGGTGTTCTTTATCGGCAGCCTTGATGGTGCTTTTGGCAATAAAATCAGATGCTGTTTCTTTCACAGTGTTTTTGTTTACTCTTTAAAATCAATTTCTTCCCACTCTCCTTTTGCTATTGTATCCAGCGCATTATAAAATTCTTCTCCGTACTTTCTTATGATGGGTTCTTTTAAAAACTGGTACACCGGTACTTTCAACTTCTCTCCTAATGCGCAAGCCGGGCTGCACATCTGTTCACGGGGTTCATAGTTTACTTTTTCATAGTCACCATGCTTCCCCTTTTTAGCAATGATGGGATACAGGTGGCAACTAATGGGTTTCTTCCACTCAATAATTTTATCGTGATATGCCTGCTCAAATGCACATTTAATTATTCCATTCTCTCCACGAATACCATATACACATATTTCATTATCGTTATCCAGTGTCGGCGTTACCCATTCAAATTCTGTATCGTACACATATCTTCCTTTCGTATCTATTTCAGCAATAGCATCTTTAGTCAGGTAAGGCTTCACCTTTTCATACACTTCATTAATAATTGTCATCTCTTCTTTATCAAGTGGCGCACCGGCTGCACCATCTTCGCAGCAACCGCCTTTGCATTTACCCAGGTCACATACAAATTGTTTGTCTACCACATCTTCCGTCACCAATATATTGTCAATTACTATCACCCGTATTCATTTTTTGTTCCGAAGGAATGCCTTTGGCACAAAGGTAAGCCCTGTGTCGTTGTTACTCTGTTTTTGTGCGGCGGAAAATTTTGTTCCGGATATGATGCCCCGCCGATGTAAGCCTGTTATGAGAGGTAAGATAATGCAGTACTTTATGTTCCATCCAGTGGTGCAGCGGCACCAGCAAAGCTGCCAGTGCAATCATAAATGCCAGATCCTTCCATGGCTCTCCTTGTGTAATAGAATAAATATTCTTTTTAAACACAAGAAAAACAAATTCAAATAACATGATAAAGACAAAGAAGCCAATCGCTTTAATTAACCCGGCAGATACTTTAAACATTCCCAATACCACCAGTGCAATAAACAACCCGATTATTCCAATTACAATACCGAGGTATTGAATATTATTTCTTCTCCTTTTAGTTTCTTCCACTTCCTTTGCCAGTTTCACCTGCCGCTGCTGTTCATCATCTGCTTCCACTTGTGTCAGCTCCTTTTCTCTTTTCAGCGTTTCTATACTGTCCTTATACTGATAATAAACAGCATTGTATTTTCCAGCCAGAGTGATGTTACCTGTTTCGGTATACAGCGTATCAAGGTATTGCGATGCTTTTTTTACATTTTCCAGCAATCCATCTTTTTCACTCTGCTCTTTTACTTTTAAAAAATAATCAATAGCATTTTTTTTATCGCCTGATTTTCGGTAAAACGAAGCCAGTTGCGCATAAAAGTTAACCTTGTTCATCCCATTGGAGCTATTTTCAAACGTTGGTCTTGCTTTCTCCAGGTAAATGCGGGCCGAATCAAAGCGACCCAATTCTGTATAAATAACTCCGTAAGCCTGATCAATAACAGGGGCCATCCCAAAATTTCCCAGGTATTTTTTTAGGTCATCACCAGAAGACGAGTTCATGTAGTTCAATGCTTTTTGAGGTTCGTCAATTCGCAGGTATTGATTTAATAAACTCACATAGCCCGGTATTTTTAAAGTAGAAAATTTCAATGAGTCAGCCATCCGTATTGATTTCTCAAAATAGTTAATAGCAATATCATAGTTCTTTTTGGCAGCAAAGAGATTACCGATGGAATTGGTATAAATCACTTTTTGATAGGGGACATTTTTCTCTTTTAGCTCACTCAATTTTTGATATGCCTGGGTCATATAATCTATCGCTTTATCATAATCCTCAATACCTGAATAAAAAGAAGAAAGATTAATATAGCAGTTACGTATTAGTGGGGCATTTTTAATATCCTCGCCTATTCGCAAAGCATTCAAAAAATTACGCAGGGCCAATATGTTTTCATTTCTTGCCAGGTACACTTGCCCATAAGTATTATGTGCTTCTGCCCGCAAGCTGTCATTGCCAAGTGTAGAAACTAATGAAAAAGCCTGTGTTGCATAAGACAATGCTTTATCCTTATCCGGTATCAACAGATAAATGGTAGTCAAATACATTTGCGCAGCACCTACTTCTTCTTCCATCCTGTTCTGCCGGGCCAGTTCCAGTGCTTTATTATAAAAATTAATTGCTTTTTGAGAGTATGCTTTTTGATTGGCAAAATAAGTACAGCGAATGCCATTTGATAAATAAGCTTTAAACATCAATTTTCTATCCCTGGATTCTTCTGCTACTGTTATCAGCCGGGCACCAATTTCATCGGCTTCTTTAGGGTTCACATTCATTAATGTTCTGCTCAATTCATCCAGCAAGCTTACCCTTGCCTGTGCAGTTGTTGCTTTTGATAAAGCAGCCTTGATAGAATCTACAGCAGCAGCTTCCTGTGCATGAGTGACTACAAAAGAAAATAATGACAAAACAAGCAGTAAAGCTCTGAGGTAAAAATTCATATAATTAGTGTTGACCATGAAATTAGTAAAGATTAAGCCACCAGTAAAATTCCTTTAACAAATATCTAACAGCGCTTCTTTATGGATAGCTTTTCACCATGGCATCTCCCCAGTATCACAAACCAGCTGTATGCCAAACACCAGGATACTCACCCTTCAAAAGTCGGCGAAGGTTTTTTCCCAGATGCTGTTCTGGGTGCCCGTAGCCGGATTTAGTTTACTCCTTATATATAATACGCTTCCTTATTTTTCTTTCAGCAAAGATTTTAGTTTTATTGAAGAGCGGAGTTTTTTGTTTAAAAGCAATTTCTACAATGCTTGTTTCTATATACATATCGCCGCGGGGGCTCTTTGTATTATTACAGCCCTTATCCAGTTTTCCCGGTATATTCTAAAAAAAACAAAAACTGTTCACCGTATTTCTGGAAAGATTTATGTTTTTGTAGTGCTGTTTCTTGGTGCACCAACTGGTTTATATATGTCATTCTTTGCAAAAGGCAGTTTTTGGGAAAGGGCATTGTTCATGTTTATGGCTGGCTGGTGGTTTGTTACTACCCTATATGGATTAACCACTATTCATAAAAGAAATATAATAGCCCACAAAGTATGGATGATGCGCAGCTATGCTATGGCGATGACAGCTGTTACATTCCGGGTATACCATATCGTTTTCTATTTATTGGATTGTGGTCACTTAGAAAACTATGAGTTATCGCTCTGGATAAGTGTGATTGGAAATATGTTGTTTGCGGAATGGGTGATATATCGTCAAAGCAAAAACTACCTTAAATCGTTTACTACCTAACCTGTTGAATAAATATTTTTAACCATTTAAAAAACTAGTCAAATGAAATCAATCTTGTACGTCGGCGCCACGTTAATGATAGGTGCCAGCATTTATGGCTTTGTTGATTACAAACAAACAAGCCAGAAAAAAGAGTTTACCAACATGTATGTTGAGGAAAAAACAAAAGAACCGGTAGTAGTTGCTAGTGAAGAAAAAAAGGAGCCTGTAGTCAGCAATGAAGTAACTGCAACGACGAAAAACCGGGTAACGAAAAAAAATACAATAAAAGAGGAAGAAGTTATTTCTCCCATTAAACCGATAGCAGAAGACGAGGTAATTGCTGTTGCTGAACGAAAAGAAATTGGGGAAACCTCTGTTAATATTAAAGTAGCTAAAGACAATAATATTGAAAAGAAGATTTCAAAAAAGAGAAATTTCAGTACTAAGCTTTTCAGCCGTGGTGCATTGGACGAACGCTATATTGAAACTAAAAAAGCAGAGAAAATAAAAACTGATGCTAAGAAAACAGAAGATAGAGAAAACTAAAGTATCATAAACAGCAACCTATCCTATCCCGATGGCGTACCCGTCGGGTTTTTTTATTTCCACTTTAGCGTATTGATTAAATGCTCCACATCTTTTTTTAGGAAATCATTTACAATACCAAGTGAATCAGCATTGGGTGCTGCATCAAAATATAAAGCTCCCCGTAGAAAATGTCTGGTAGTGTCTGTCAGAAAAAATTGGTTAGCAGTTGCTGTATTCCCACCTAAACTAAAATACATTCCTTCCACTTTATTAGGTGTCATTATCCTGCTTTCTTCTATCCCTGTTGAAACATCCACATGTTGTTTGTAGGCCATTTTAAAACCATCTCTTACTAATGAATCAAATTTATTAGTTGCATCAATAGTTTTATAACTAATATAAATTCTGCCGGCAAACTGCGGTACATCAATATTAATCCACCAGTCACCGGCTTTGTCTTCAAAGAAAGTAGTATCCTTTATCACTTTTGCATACACCGGGTATTCGAATGTATAAGGATAGCCGGGCTGGTCAAATGCCCGGTATTTTTTCTCGGGAAAGTCAATATGAAAATAGCCTTTCTTTTTACCCACTGAATAATCACTGTTACAGGACAAAATGAAAACTGCAACAGCTAAGAAAAGAATACAAAATTTTACTATTTGATTTTTCATTCAGGATTTGACTGAGGTTTTATCGTCACTTTTACTAATTGAATACGGTTGTTATCTGCCTGCATAATGGCGAATTCAAAATCACCGCAGGGAATCACCCAATCGGTTGTTGGAAATTCACCAGCCACTTCCAGCACCAGACCCGCCAGCGATTCGCTTTCGCCTTTTATTTTATCAAAGGTATCCATCGGCAATTTCATGATTCTGCACATATCATGTATCATTATTTTGCCTTCGAAAATATAATTATCATCATCTACTTTATAGCTGGCACTTTCTTCTTCATCAAATTCATCTTTAATATCGCCTATCACTTCTTCCAGTATATCTTCCATCGTTACAATACCACTGGTGCCCCCAAATTCATCTACTACCACTGCAAAGTGAATCCGCTTTTGCTGAAAGTCTTTTAATAAATCTTCAATCAGTTTTGGTTCAGGCACAAAATAAGGTGGTCTCATCAACGGATGCCAGTCATGATTTTCTACTTCGTTCAATGCCGGTATTAAATCTTTAGTATTGATAATACCCACCACTTCGTCCAAACTATTTTTATAAACGGGTAACCTGGAATAATGAAGGTCTTCCACCCTTTTTACTAATTCACCAAACGATAAATTGTAATCAATACCGCTTACATCCAGCCGGCTCCGCATAATTTGTTTCACTGAAATATTCCCAAACTTCACAATGCCTTTCATGATATTTTTTTCTTCCTGCGATGCCTCTGCGTCTGTTTTAATATCTATCGCTTCATCCAGTTCTTTCATACTCATGGCATCCGTTTTTTGCGTACCCGTTCTTTTGCCAATGCCATCCGCCAATGATACAATCCATTTGCTGATACGACGCAATAACAGATGAAGTGCTTCCACCACAACCGAAGCCCCATAAGCAAACCGGAGATTATGTTGTGTGGCCCATACCTTAGGTAATATTTTCCCAAAAAATACCAGTACAAATGCAATTACTAATACTTTTGAAAGTATCTCTACAATAGCACCAACTTTATCAAACGAAATAAATTGACTTATAAGGTAATTGGAAAGTACAATAATGCTGATATTAATAAATGTTCCGGCTATCAGCAGCGAAGCATACACTTCTTTTGATTCTTCCAGCAAACTAACAATTCGTTTTGCTGAAGCATGTTGTTTTGTCTTCAGCATATTTACATCTTTGTTATTCAGGGAAAACAAAGCCGCCTCCGCACCTGAAATAGTGAAGGCGAGTAAAAGCAAAACTATCAGCGTAACAACAAGAATAGTAGTACCCTGCATATTTGCAGCCAGTAAAACATAAGAGAAATAATCTAAAATGGAAGTAAATACCGGATAGCTGTCCAAAGCAAGATGTTTTGTTTATCAATTTAACCAGCCTTTTAGCTGGCAAGCAGGGCAAATAACCTGCCATTCATTAATGAAACAAAGTTATTGTATTAATAGTTATCGCTAAAAAGGAAGGCTTTCAGATGGGTCACCCATCGTCATATCACCGCCTATTCCTTCTATGCCACCATCGCCAGGATGATGAGAAGCCCCACCGTCCGTTCTTTTGTCCAGCATTATCAGGTTGTCGCCAACTACTTCAGTTGCAAACTTGCGATGACCATCTTTATCATCCCAACTGCGGGTTCGCAATCGTCCCTCTATATAGACAAGGCTGCTTTTATGCAAATATTTCTGTGCTAACTCGGCAAGGCCGCGCCAAAGAACAACGGTGTGCCACTCTGTCTGCGATACAAGTTTGCCAGTTCTGTCTTTAAAAGTTTCTGTGGTTGCCAACGGAAATTTAGCGACTGCAATATTTCCTTCCAGTGTTTGCACATCCGGGTCTTTACCCAGGTTGCCGATAAGCATCACTCTGTTTACGCCTCTCATAGTATTTATTCTTTAGATTAATAAATCGTCAGGGAGCTACCAATGCCTACTAAAGTTAAAATATTTTTGAGACGAAACCAGCAAAAAAACAATTTTTCAGCAGCAATTAACATCAAAATAAACTCTGCTGGCCTTTATTCTCCCGCAGGTATTGATTAATAAACTGGGGAAAAGCATATTTACCGGCTTTACTTTTTTCAAGCCATAGCCAATCGCCATTCAATTTTGATTGTCTTTCAATTTTAATTTTTATAAACTGGCCTGTTATTAATTGATGAGAAAGCTGTTGTTTGAATAAGGATGAAACAGCAACCACTTCATACTTTTTTCCAACAATCCATTTATTCTTTTCTGCCTGTTGCAGAATATTTTTTTTATCCAACTCAATAGCCGCTTCTATCAATGGAAACTCATACAAGTCCTGCCAAATGTCTTTTTCTGTCCGTTGTCGTATTGCAATTTTATTATCATATTCAAGAACCAGGTAATAAAACCATCTTTTTCTGATAGTGATTTTCTTTTCTTTTACCGGAAGCTTACTGATTTTGTTTTGCAATAATGCAACACAGCTTTTCTTAAAAACACAAACTGCACAAAGCGGAGCGACGGGCTTACATAACATTGCACCAAAATCCATAATAGCCTGGTTGTACAAGCCCGGTTGTTTTAAATCCAGCAACTCATTGGCTAATCCAGTAAACATTTTTTTACCCTCTGTTGAATCAATTGCTGTGGCAATTCCAAATACTCTTGCTAATACCCTGAACACATTTCCATCAACAACAGCATGTGGCAAATTATAAGCAAAAGAAGAAATAGCAGCGGCTGTATAAGGACCAACTCCCCTTAATGCTAAAATCTCTTCGTAAGCAGAAGGAAACTTTCCCTTCAATTCTGTAGAAATATATTTTGCTGTAGCTATCAGGTTTCTGCAACGGGTGTAATAGCCCAACCCTTCCCAGAGTTTAAATATGGTTGAGTCGGGAGCCTTTGCCAATTTATTTATATTAGGAAAAGTTGTAATAAAGTTGTTGTAATAAGCCAATCCCTGCTCCACCCTTGTTTGCTGAAGAATAATTTCACTCAACCAGATTTTATAGGGGTCTTTTTCACCTTTCCAGGGCATTTTCCGGCTATTCTGTTCTTTATTCCATTTCAATAAAAGGACAGAAAACGCCTTTTTCTTCTTTATCAGGTCAGCTTTATTCATTAAAAAGTTCGTCTGGATTGATTTAGGGCCTTAAATATCCTTATTTTTTGGAGTAATGCTGCACTGGCTGTAGAAAAAAATATTTATATTCGGTTGACAATCATATTATTTTGTCATAAATTAGACGTCGAATCATATTAGGATAAATCATTAAAAACCGCAACAATGAGAAAAGCCGACCTGGTAAACCAGATTTCTGAAAAAACAGGGATACCGAAGGTTGATGTCCTTGTGACTCTTGAAACCATGTTCACGGAAGTAAAAAACACTCTTTCCGCTGGCGAAAATATCTATATCCGCGGCTTTGGCAGCTTTATTACTAAAAAAAGAGCGGCTAAAATTGGTCGAAATATCAAGAAAAATATTGCAGTACATATACCCGAACATTTTATTCCAGCTTTTAAACCTGCCAAAGAATTTGTGGCAGAAGTAAAAAAACTGGTAACTCTAAAGCCGGATGCCGGACCAGGTGAAGATGCCTGATATGCTTACCCTTTAAACAGAGTAACAAAAGATTCATTCTTTCCTTATATTATAACCTAAGATTCATTGGGTTTCAGGTAACTTTGCAGCCTCAAATTATTCTTTGTGAAGAAACCTCAGTGGATTACTATCGGTGCAGCTGTATTACTAACTGCTGGCATTTTTATTTTTGGTAAAACCGCCCCCAGAAAAAAGGCTCCTGCCACTTCTGAAAGTGCCCAGCATGGCCCCAACGATGGACATGACCACGGCCCTATACAAGCAACCATTACTATTGATACGATAATTAACCTGGCAAAAAAAGGATTAACTAACGAGCAGGTTGTCAGGCTGAATACCCTTGAAAACTCCATTTCAAGGGGTGATGTAAAAGAACAGCAATTACATGTTTATCATCAGTTAGCCCGGTTTTGGGCCGACTCTGCCCATGTTTTTGAACCTTATGCATGGTACAATGCCGAAGCTGCCAGATTGGAAAATTCAGAAAAAAACCTCACCTTCGCTGCCCGCTTATTTTTGGAGAACCTGCAAAATGATGAAGTAGAACAACGAAGAAGATGGAAAGCTTTGCAGGCCAAAGATTTGTTTGAGAGATCTTTGACTATTAACCCGGATAATGATTCAGCTAAAGTAGGTATTGGAGCCTGCTACCTGTTTGGCAATATCTCTTCCGCACCAATGGAAGGCATTGCTAAAATCAGGGAAGTGGTTGAGAAAGATAGTACTAATGTTTATGCTCAGCTCACTTTGGTAAAAGGCTCATTACTATCCGGGCAATATGATAAAGCGATTGGCCGTTTACGAACAGTCATTCGCATAGAGCCAGGTAATATTGAAGCTATTTTATTATTAGCCGATATGTATGAACGAACTGGCAACAAAGCCGATGCAATTACCTGGTATCAAAAGAGCCTGTCTTATATAAAGTTGCAGGATGTAAAGAAAGAGATTGAAAAAAGAATCGAGGAACTTAGGAAATAAATGAAAAGCAGTTCCCTTAAAAAGGAAGCAACATATTTATAACCTTATTTATAAACAATAGTAAAAAAATATTTGAGTATGCCTTGTGGTAAAAAAAGGAAGCGTCATAAAATTGCGACGCACAAGCGTAAAAAAAGACTGAGAAAGAACCGTCATAAAAAGAGAAATAAATAATTTCTTTTAAAGACATTTTCCGTTCCGCCTTTGGTGAAACGGAATTCAGTTTACTGGTTGTTTGCCGTATTAGTTTGCTCCGAAGGAGTTCTTTTGGAAAACTCCGCAAATAAATTTTCAGTACTACCTACAGGTTCAATTTTTGTATCAGGTACGGATTTTCAGCAACCAGCACTTGCAGCAGGAAGGTGATTCATTTATGTAAGCTGTAATGAACAAAGAACTTATTATTAATGCCGCCCCACAGGGCGTGGAAATTGCCCTGCTTGAGGATAAGAAGCTCGTAGAACTGCATAACGAAAAAAGTGATGCCCGTTTTGCTGTGGGAGACTTATATCTGGGAAAAGTTAAAAAACTTATTCCCGGGTTAAATGCTGCCTTCATAGATGTTGGCTTTGAGAAGGATGCTTTTCTTCACTATACCGATTTAAGCCCTTATGCTAAATCCCTGCTGAAGTTTACGAATATGTGCATGCAGGATAAAGGCGAACAAGGTCTTGATTTCGGCAAATTCACTATCGAGCCTGAAATTGTTAAGACAGGAAAAATAAATGAAGTACTAGGTGGTAAACCACATGTATTGGTTCAGATTCTTAAAGAACCAATTGCTGCCAAAGGCCCAAGGCTTAGTTGCGAATTATCATTGCCCGGCCGTTTTGTTGTATTAACCCCGTTCAATGACATCGTTGCAGTTTCCAGAAAAATTCATTCTTCGGAAGAAAGAAAAAGATTACAAAAGATAGTAGAAGCTATCAAATCCAAAAACTTTGGTGTCATTGTTCGTACCGCTGCAGAAGGAAAAAATACTGCTGAACTGCATGAAGATCTTTCTGCCTTAATAGCTATGTGGGAATCTATTCAGCATAACCTGAAAGGCGCTGTAGCTCCTGCCAAAATATTAAGCGAACAAACCAAAACAAACAGCATACTCCGTGATTTATTGAATGCTGATTTTAATAAAATTGTAATTAACGACCGCAATATATTCGCTGATACAAAAAGCTATATCCAACGCATTGCTCCTGAAAAAGCTGATATTGTCTCTTTCTATCAAAACGGTTCCCCTATTTTCGATTCATTTGGCATTACCAAACAGGTAAAATCTTCTTTTGGTAAAACGGTGAACATGGATAGTGGTGCTTACCTTATTATCGAACACACGGAAGCTCTGCATGTAATTGATGTAAACAGTGGGTATAAAAGTGTAAGCAATAACCAGGAACAAAATGCACTGGAAACAAATCTGGAAGCAGCTGAAGAAATTGCCCGGCAGCTTCGCCTGAGAGATTTAGGTGGTATTATTGTTGTTGACTTTATTGATATGAAACTTCCGGACAACAAACGGAAGTTAATGGAAAGAATGGAAGAGTTCATGAGTCCTGACCGGGCAAAACATGCGGTACTTCCTATTTCAAAATTCGGATTGATGCAGATAACCCGGCAACGGATGAAGCCGGAAATGAATATTAACACTCAAGAAGTGTGTCCCAGCTGCAATGGTACCGGTAAAATTTCTTCTACTCTTTTGCTGGAAGATGAAATTGAAAAAAATCTGAGCTACCTGATTACCCACAAAAACAGTAATCTGAAATTAGTGGTGAACCCTATCATATATGCTTATCTCACCAAAGGCTGGCCATGGAGTACCCGGATGGCTAAGTGGAAAAAGAAATTTAGTCAAAAAACCAGAATAGAAGAAGACACTAACTATCATCTTACTGAATACAAGTTTTTTGACCGTCACGATGAAGAAATTAAACTGTAAAACGGCGATAAAAGAATTTTTCGAAAAAGTTATCTGTATTATTTTCCCAAAAAAATCTTAGTGCGGGATGTATTAATATAATCCCATTATAAAACAAATCCAGATATTACGTTTTTTACCAAAATATTTTTGCTGAATTCCCTTCCTAAACGGGAAAATGGTATAAGTGATATCACTATAAGAAGGGCTTGTATTTACATAAAAAAGGCTGTCAAAATTTGACAGCCTTTTTTATGCTTTTATAATTGATGTACTTACAGTTTCTGTAAAACCAATTTCAAATTACCCTGGCTTGAACCATTATAGGTAACTAACATAGTTAATGTAATATACCCAGTGCAGGAAAATACATAACCTGCAACATCGCCTGCACCAGCTCCCCGGGCAGTGGCAGTTCCAGGATAGTTATTTGCAAAAGTCACCAAAGGCACTTTAGCAGTTCCAGTTGCCGGATCAATATTTACAATCAGCGGACTTACAATATCCCCATAAGCAGGGTTTGGCCATACAGCACTTAGATTTATTTGATTTGCACCAGGTCCATCAGTAACAGTCACTATATTACCCGGAGACCAATCTGCCCAATCGTCCTGAACTACTCTGTAACTTCCAGCTACCGGAGCAACGAAAGCACAAGTAATATAAGCTTGCCACCTGAAACAAGCATTATAATTTGAGTTGTTTTCCAATGCACCAATTGTATTAGAAAGATCAAATTTTCTGCCGTCCTTAGTAAGGATCTGGTTATAGAATGTATAAAAATTACCGGGCGCAAGAGAGGCTACTGTTACACCGAGAGCCGTTGCAACTTCCTGGCTTGTGGCCGCTAATACAGTACCAGCACCTGTAAAAGGAATTGTTTTAATTTTTTTCCAGGCAGTAGGATCTGAATTTGATCCTTCTACCACATACAAAACAATTTTATCTACATCACCACTACCTGCATATTGATCAACTTTAATACTAACCGTTGAAGTTGGTGAATTATAGCTAAAGTTTAAATTAACCGTTGAGGCAAGTGTTATGTAAGAGCCAATCGACAAATTTGCTACGTCGGCCAATGGATTCTGCACTTCAGATTTTTTACAAGAAGACAAAATGATTAAGCCAAACAGGCAGAAATATTTTATTATTTTTTTCATAACTATATATTTTTATTTAATGAAATTATCAGGGTTATTATCCCAAAATACTTTGTTTGCCGCTGTACCAGGTGTTTTCTGAGCTGGTGCATTTACATTACGGTTTATATAAACAGAAGGATAGAATAATGACCTGATAAAAAATCCCGGGCTTGGGGTAGTTAACACTGGTTGCATATTATTAGGGCTACCTGTTCTTCTGTAGTTATTATAAGGTTCAATACCATTACCCCATGCAGCAAGGTAATATTCTTTCATAATGATATCCAATCTTTGCGCATCAGTAGTGGCAGCATCATAATTAGCCAGCACCGTATTTACATAATTATCAACGGTTGCCGCAGATGGGATATTAGCCGCCGGAACAGTTACGTTAACCGTAGCAGGGAATGCCAGCACTTTTGCAATTGAAGCCCGGATACCCTGTTCTAATAAAAATCTCGGTGTTCCGGCTACCCCTATATTTAATTTTAATGCAGCTTCTGCCTCAATGAAAGAAGTAAAAGATGATACCCATATAGGATCAATTCCAGCCCCTTTACCACCTCTCGTATTATTTACAGAAGTATTTTGGCTGGCATCAAATTCACCAGCAGCAGGATATACACCCCAGGTAGTTCTTAAAGGACCATCAGGAGGGATACCAGAATTATCACCATGATCCCTGCCCCAATAACCAGCGCCAATCAAACAAAAAGGAGTTCCTGCAGGGTAATGTCCCGGAGTAGCCTGTATCGAACAGGATGATGTTTCTGAGTTTACATCTGCATAGTTTGCTCTTTGGCGGTAAAAATAATACCTGCGCCTTGGGTCTAAATTAGTAACAGATCCTGTTCCAGACTTTTCAATCCCTATAGCCCACATAAAATAATTTCCGATATAGTCATTAGCACTGTTACTACCTGTTACAGCATTATTATAGTTAGCTGCATAATGCGGGTGCCGGCTATCCGGTGCATTATTTACTGTAGAATATTTAAATTGAAAGTCCTTTGCCGCCGTATTAATCAAATCATTGGCTGTCATTAATGCAGTAACTTTTGTTGTTACATTCGCAGCATCTACCAACCGTGTTTGCATCAAAAATTTAAGTTTCAAAGTTTTTGCTGCAGTAGCCCATTTGGTAGCACTTCCGGCATAGAAGAGGTCATTTGTAGGACCTGCTGCTGCGCCAGTTTTACCAAAATTAACAATGGCATCATCCAGCAATGTAAAAACAGTTGCATATACTTGTGCACCAGGATCAGCTTTTGGATTAAGATTATCCTGACCTTGACCAGCTTCACTATTTGGAACATTTCCAAAATAATCTACCAGCGTTCCCATAATATATGCTTTGAGCACCTGTGCTATTCCGGCCTGCACAAACTTTTTTTGTTGAAGCGCTAATGGTATTAAGGTATTGATATTTATTAAGACCCCATTGTAAGCATTCCCCCATATTCCGTCAAATGATGATGGAGTATATGCGTTGCTGTAGAGCGGTCCAAACATTATCTGCTGCCTGGTTAATTGGCCACCAATATCAGAAGCCCTTGTATAGACATAAGTAAAATTAAGTTGTGCATTATTCAGCAATAAATCAACATTGGCTAATGAGGGATCTACTGAATTGGGATTTTGTAACCCTGTATCAAGTTTTTTACAAGCAATAATTGTGCTTAGTAAAAAAATAGGGATTATCAGTTTATAATATTTCATATTGAAAAAAATTTTAAATTTAACTAAAAAGTTACTCTTATGCTTGCCCCAATCCGACGTGCAGATGGCCCTGTAAAAAATTCTAAGCCACGGCCATTACTAACACCTAAGCCAGAAGTTTCAGGATCAAAATTTACATACTTTGGAAAATTAGGTGCATAATACCAAAGGTTGTTACCGGAAATGCTAAGAGAAATACTACCAAAAGGTAATTTTTGAATCATCTTTTGTGGCAAACTAAAAGATAAAGAAGCTTCCCTGATACGAATATTAGTACCATCATAGATACCTGCTTCATCAGCGGCACCACCAGCTACAGTATTATTAAAATACGCCTGAGTAGCACTTATCTGTTTGTCATTTGGAGTTTTATCTGCTTTCACGCCTGGTAAAATATAAGGCAATGCTCTGTCAAACTCTGTATCTCTTGTAACACCTCTGCCTAACAGCACACTAGAGGTGGCAGAATAAAAATCGCCACCTTTTGTATATTCCATTTGCACCCTGAAGCTGATTGACTTGTAGCTTAATGAAGTGATACCTGTCAACTTATAATCAGGAGTAGGATCTCCTAAAATACTTATATCATTAGCTGTAAGATAATCTCCACCTTCGCCTACAATTTTTTCGCCATTATCAGCTCTTTGATAAGCATAACCCTGAATTACACCCAGAGGTTGGCCATTAATTGCAAACGTTCCTAAGTTGGTAAACCCTGCTGTTCTTATTTGTTTTAAATCATCAGGTATACCTGAAACCAAGCTGGTATTTTTTGTAAATAAACCATCCAGTTTCCATTGCCAGTTTTTGTTTCTTATTACTGTGTAACCTAATGATAATTCGATCCCTTTATTTTTAACATTCCCTGCATTAATAGTTTGAACATTAAAACCAGTTGATGGATCAAGATCCCTGTTCAAAATCTGATCTTTTGTGTACCTGATATAAAGGCTTAAATCCAAGCTTAACCTGTTATCAATAAATTTACCTTCTGTACCAAATTCATACTCCTTAAACAAAGCTGGTTTCAAGTCTTTATTTGGTAACCTGCTGGGGATAAAATTAGTATTGATAGAAGTACCTGCATTATCAATAAATACTTTTGTTGCAATACCAAGTGTAGGTCTTGTTCTGTAAAGTCCTGGAAACTCAGCACTCGTTCCGTATGCCAACCTAACTTTCAAATAATTAATATTTCGGCTATCCCTTAATGCCGCAATAGTAGCAGTAGGAATAAAAGCCAAATTCACACTAGGGTAAAATATATTTCTATTCGATTTTTCTAATGCTGATGTCCAGCTTTCTCTTCCCCCCAGGTTTAAAAATAAATACTCTTTATAGCCAAAACTGGTAAATGCAAAAGCCCCGACTGATTGCAGTTCAGATGAATATTGTAATTCACCGCCATCTTCACCTACAGATTGTTTGTCAATAAAATTAGCATGGTTCAGTAAACCATATACCAACTGCTTGGAACTGGTAATACCTGTTTGCTTAAAAATATCATTTCTGACATTTATGCCTGCTTCAACATTCAGTTTAATATCCTGAGTAATCTCTTTGACATAATTAGTAATCAGGGTTTGATCCCAGATAGTATTACTAGAGGTTGATGTACGGTAGATACCATCCGGAGTATAGGATCCTCCTTTATTTTGAGCGTAAAGTTGATTTTCACTATAGTTATCAAAACCAACCCTATACGTTAAATTTAGTTTTTTTGTAAAATCATACCTCAACTGCAGATTTCCAAATACCCTGCTTACATCATTTCCGGTAAAAGAGTTAGCCAATGTCCAGCGTGGATTTTGAATACCGTTATTAGAACGATAATACACATGAGAACGGTCTAGTGGATTTTCCCATGGCAAACCTTGCAGATCAACAGAAGTTGGCGTATATAATACATCGCCAAAGGCAGATGCATTACTTGCAGAGCTACCAAAGCTGGTGCTGGTTGGTGGCGATTTTACTTTAGTGGTTACATAATTAGCGGCACCTGTTAACGTAAAATTATTAGCCAATTTAGCTGTACCACCAATACCAAAAGTCATCTTTTTCAGACTGTTTCCAGGAAGAAATCCAATATCATCCAGGTAACTAAAGTTTCCATTGTAACTGGCATTAGCACCCGACCCGCCAATATTTACGGATGTATTACTTACAGTACCTTGTCTGAAAAAATCTTTTACATTATTCTTATATTGTTTATACTCATATTTTGCGCCTATAAACTCCGGGAAAGCAGCATTTAAAGCAGCCCTTCCGTAAGGATGGTTTACTAACACAGGAGGATCACTGAATGCACCTCCCCAATTACTAAAAAAGGTAACCCCATTACTTAAATCAAATCCACCGCCATATTTTGTATTGTATTCCGGTAAATTAGCTACGGTATTTACAAAATAGGATTGAGAAACTGAAATTTCAGTTTTCTTGCTGGCTTTTACACCACCACCATTTTTTGTTGTAATTAAGATAACACCGTTTCTTCCAAGTTCACCATATATAGTTGTTGCACTTAATCCTTTCAGGATACTTACATTTTCAATGTTGTTTGGATCCAGATCTAAAAACCTGCTTGGGGTTTGATTACTGTACGTAAACCCGGTATTTGCATTGGTACCTCCGTCAAAAGGAACACCATCAACAATAAATAACGGAGTTGAATTACCTGTAATTGTACTGATAGCTCTAATAGTAATATTTGTACCACTACCTGATATACCACTGGTATTTAAAATATTAACACCTGCAGCTTTGCCTGTTAGTACCCGGCCAATATCTCCTTCTGGCCGTAGTTCTAAATCTTTTTTAGTTACAACCGAAACAGAATAACCCAAGGCCTTTTTTTCTCTCTTAATACCGAGAGCAGTAATTACTACTTCGTTCAGAGACTGGCTTGAGCTAAGTTGCAGTGATACACTTAAATCCCTATTATTTCCTACAGCAACTTCTTTTGTTTCAAACCCTATTCCACTTATTATTAAAGTAGAATTAGGTGCAACGTTAATTTTGAAAGATCCATCAGCACCAGCACTGGTGCCTGTTTTGGAATTTTTAACTCTGACAGAAGCACCATTAATAGGAACACCGTTTGCATCGGTAACCTTACCGGTTACTTCCTGCTGTTGGGCAAATAATGTACTGCTGAATAGCAATAGCATACCTGCCAGAAGGCAAAAAAGTTTTCTCATGCGTAGTTTTTTGAAATATTAAGAAAATGTTAATCCGCAAAATAGGAGAAAAAAACGATGCAAAACGCTGCATCGTTTTCTAAATTGATTTTAATCAATATTCCCTTTGTCATAAGAAAAGCAAAGCTCAGCCTTGAAAAATGCCTTTTATCAATACTAATTACCTGTATTTCCTTTGATTTTAATAAACTAAAAGGACCTGTATAAATACAGGTCCTTTTATTGATGTAATCTTTTTAAACTTAATTTCTATCCCTGCTTCCCAAATAAATCATTATATATTGAATAAGAGTAACAACAGCAGCCAAAGCTGCCACTACATAGGTAGTAGCCGCCCATTTCAGGGCATCTTTTGCTTTTGGATATTCCTTACTATTAGTCACATTAGTTTGATCAAGCCAGGCCAAAGCCCTTTTACTGGCGTCAAATTCAACTGGTAAAGTAATAAGGGTGAACAAGACAGTTATACTCATTACTATAATACCTATCAGCAGTACGGTTGGGTTTCTGGTGGTTGCAAGAACAATCATACCGGCCAGCAAAATCCAGTTAACAAGCATAGAACTGAGCTGAACGGCCGGCACCAGCTTACTTCTCAGCATCAGAGGACCATAGGAAGTGGCATGTTGTACGGCGTGGCCACATTCATGGGCGGCCACAGCAGCAGCGGACACACTGGTTCCGTTATAAACACCCGGACTCAGGTTTACGGTTTTAGTAACAGGGTTATAGTGGTCAGAAAGAAAGCCTTCGACTGAGGTCACTTTTACATCATAAATGCCGTTTTCTTTAAGCATTTTTTCGGCTATTTCCACGCCTGACATGCCGTTGGCCAGGCCTATTTTACTGTATTTGGTAAACTTACTTTTTAGTATGGCCGAGACCAGGAAACTGATGCCCAAAAACACCAGTGAAACGAGGAAAATTTCATTTGACATCATCATAATAAATACTTTTTTATACCCTTTTATAACAAATTTGTTACCATTTGGATCAGATCGCTTTTTTCAGCCGTTTTGTCACACTTTGCGGTTCTATAAACTATTAATTCATTCATTTATAACAAACTATATAAGTCTGAAATTAAATTTTAAAAGTTTGACTATCAATATATTATAAGTTTTTTACGTTTTGCCTTCCCCAATCAATGACCTATGTTATGTTAATCTGAAGTTATACACAGTCGAAAAAATATATTTTGAAATGTGGGGCATATTTGTAACTTAGCTATAGAATTTAATGGGTTAGTAAGTAAGAGGGTCAATCGAAAGATTGGCCCTTTTTACTTTTATAGAACTCCTGATAAAATCACTCATATCTTTCTTCATTCCAGTTGTTATTTGATTGCAAAAAATCTTCTTTCCTTGCCTTTTCCTATCAATCATTGTTTAAACATTTTAATAAACACAATCCAAACGTTTAATTTTATTGCATGAGTAAAATAAAGACATCATTTTTCTGTCAGAATTGTGGTTATGAAAGTGTGAAATGGGTTGGTCAATGTCCATCATGCAGTCAATGGAACACATTTGTTGAGGAACTAACGCAAAAAGATAATTCGAGAAAAGATAATGGCTGGAAAGACTATAATGATGAAAAAAGAACAAGCAAGACCATATCGTTAAGTGAAATAAAAAGCAGTGAAGAAAAAAGATTGCCAACATCTGATGCAGAATTGAACCGTGTATTAGGTGGCGGTATTGTTCCCGGAAGTTTAGTTTTAGTAGCCGGTGAACCGGGGATTGGTAAATCAACTTTGTTTTTACAAAATGGATTGTGGCTGAAAGATATTTCTGTACTTTATGTAAGTGGTGAAGAAAGCGAACAGCAAATAAAAATGCGGGCCGACCGTTTGAAATTAAAGAACGATAAATTTTATTTATTGACAGAAACATCCACACAAACTATTTTCCAGGAAATAAAAAAACTGAAACCGCAATTAGTCATTGTTGATTCTATACAAACATTGCACACATCATTTATCGATTCATCACCGGGCAGTGTATCGCAAATAAGAGAATGTGCGGCCGAATTTCAACGCTTTGCCAAAGAAACAAATACTCCTGTTTTTTTAATCGGCCATATTACAAAGGATGGAAGTATCGCAGGGCCAAAAATCCTGGAACACATGGTGGACACGGTTTTGCAGTTCGAAGGAGACCGGCATTATGCTTATAGAATTCTACGAACATTAAAGAATCGTTTTGGTAGTACCGCTGAATTAGGCATTTATGAAATGACAGATGAAGGCATGAGAGGTGTGTTGAATCCGAGTGAAATATTAATCACACAAAAAGAAGATCAGTTAAGTGGAATTGCAATTGCGGCAACAATAGAAGGTATGAGACCTTTGCTTATTGAAGTACAGGCATTAGTTACTCAATCTGTTTATGGAACACCACAACGGACCGTCAGCGGTTTTGATTTACGTCGTTTACAACTCTTATTAGCCGTATTGGAAAAACGGGGTGGCTTTCATTTTGGAATGAAAGATGTTTTCTTAAACATAGCTGGCGGTATAAAAGTAGAAGACCCTTCGATTGACCTCGCTGTGCTGTGTGCACTACTTTCATCGTATGAAGATGTAGCACTACCACAACGCATCTGTTTTGCAGGCGAAGTAGGATTAAGCGGAGAGATAAGAGCCGTAAACCGCATAGATCAGAGAATTGCTGAAGCAGAAAAATTAGGTTTTGAAAAAATTATTGTTTCCAAATACAATCAAAAAGGTTTGTCAAAACAGAAATTCAATATTGAAGTAGTACTGATGGGAAGAGTAGAAGAAGTATATAAATATCTCTTTTAATGATTAAGCTAAAAGAAATAAAAGATTCTTTCTTACACTTGTTGTTCCCACATGTATGCACAGGATGTGGTAATGATATATTAAATGAAGGAACGGTATTGTGTATGCGTTGTATTGATGCGATGCCCGAAACTAATTTTGAAATGCATCCCAATAACCCGGTAGAAAAAACTTTTTGGGGACGATTGCCGCTGATGGGAGTTACTGCCCAATTCTATTTTACCAAAGAATCGCTGATGCAGCACCTGATGCACCAATTTAAATACAAGGCCAACCGGGAGCTGGGGCTGCAACTGGGAAGGATAATGGGAGAACAAATCAAGAAATCAGGCCGCTTTGCCGTAGATGCCCTGATTCCATTGCCACTTTTCCCGGTAAAAGAAAAAAAAAGGGGTTATAACCAGGCCACCATACTATGCGAGGGCATGGCCGAAAGCATGGGTATTCCTGTATTGGATAAAGTGATTACCCGCCCACAGCATACAGAAACGCAAACCAAAAAAGGAAGGATAGAACGATGGAAGAATATGGAAGGAAAATTTATTCTATCAAACCCTGCTGCTATCAGCAATAAACATTTGCTGCTGGTAGATGATGTGGTTACTACCGGGGCCACTTTTGAAGCATGCGGGAATGAATTATTAAAGGCTGAAAATGTAAAGTTGAGTTTAGCAAGTCTTTGTGTGGCATCCCGGTAATTATCTCCCACTAAGACACAAAGAACACAAATTGCCTGCTCATTTATTTTTCTTCTGTATGCTTAGTGTCTTTGTGGGATACTTACTTTATTTTTGATACTAATGAAGACCCTCGGAATTCTTACCATATCCTTATTTGTTATTTTCTTTTCCTGCAAGAAAGACTCATTCATTACTTCTGCCGATGCAAGGGTTAACATTACAGCCGACACATTAAAGTATGATACTGTTTTTGTAACCGCCGGTTCTACTTACCGCACATTCAAAATCATTAATGAAAACGACCAGAAGCTTCGAATATCTTCTTTAAAATTATTTGGCGGTACTGCTTCAGTTTATAAGATAAATGTAAATGGAGTTTCCGGCACACAATTCAATAACCTTGAAATAAATGCCAACGATAGTATTTATGTTTTTGCACAGGTGAATATAAATCCCAATGCGGCAAGCCTGCCTTTTATATTAAAAGATAGCATTGAGATTAATTACAATGGTAAAAGAAGATTAGTACAATTAGAAGCATGGGGGCAAAATGCACATTTCTTCCGTGATAAAGTAATAGCAGCTAACGAAACATGGAATAATGATTTGCCCTATGTTATTCTCGGTTCTTTGTTGATTAATACTAATCAAACACTCTCTATTAATAAAGGCTGCCGCATTTATGTACATGCTGATGCGCCGATAGTAGTGGACGGAACACTACAGGTTAACGGATTAAAAGATACGATTGACAGAGTTTATTTTCAAGGCGAAAGGCTGGATGAGCCGTATAAAGATTATCCTGCTGGCTGGCCCGGAATATTTTTCAGAAGCACTGCTAAAGACAATGTGTTTAATTATGCCGTGGTAAAAAATGCTTATCAGGCTATAGCATTACAAAGTCTTCCTTCCAATACCAATCCAAAACTGATTTTGAATGAATGTGTAATTGACAATGGATATGATGCCGGTATCATTGCTGTAAACTCCAGCATAAGAGCCAGAAATTGTTTGATAACAAACTGCGGTAAAAATCTTTATTTGGTGCAAGGTGGCAATTACCAGTTTACTCATTGCACGGTGGCTACCTATGCCAGTAGTTTTATTGACCATAAAGACCCGGTGCTTACCCTTTCCAATTTTGCTAATAATAGTTCTTTATCTCTGGATGCCACTTTCCGTAACTGCATTTTCTGGGGCGAAAATGGAATTGTAGAAGACGAAGTCGTAGTAACAAAAAAAGGCGGCGGAACCTTCAATGTAAACTTTGATTACAACCTCTGGAAAGTGAAAACTACTCCCGCCAATATTATCAGCAATCAAATTATTAATAATCAGCAACCACAATTTGACAGTATTAATACGTCTAAGCATTATTATAGTTTCAGGTTGCAAACCGGCTCCCCTGCCATTAATAAAGGCATAAATGCCGGGGTAACCTATGATTTAGATGGCAAAGCAAGACCACTGGGCTTGCCCGACTTAGGCTGTTTTGAGAAACAGTAAGAGGCAACTTTGAAGATTTTATGACCGATTACAGAACCGTTCTGGCTTATATTTGTTATTCTCTAACTGATAAACATATTATTAAAAACATACATCATGAAAACATTACTAATGACATTACTGCTCTCTGCCACATTAACCGGTGGTTCTATTTATGATTACAAAATGCCCGGACTTGATGGAACTGATATTGACCTTTCCAAATACAAAGGCAAAAAAATAATGATTGTGAATACTGCATCTGCCTGTGGATTGACGCCACAATACGAGGGATTGGAGAAGCTATACAATCAGTATAAAAATAAATTGGTGATTATTGGAGTGCCGGCCAACAACTTTAATGGACAAGAGTCTGGTACTAACAGTGAAATTAAAGAATTCTGCAAAAAGAATTATGGCGTTACTTTTCCAATGGCAGAAAAAACTTCTGTAAAAGGTGTCGATATTAATCCTTTATATGTCTATTTAAAAGAACAAGCTGCGGCTAAAGGTTTTGCTGACCCTGTTACCTGGAACTTTGGTAAGTTTTTAATAAATGAGAAGGGAGAATTGATAGCTACTTTCAGTCCGAAGACAGTACCAATGAGTGAGGAAATATTGAAGTATCTAAACTAATAGAACTAAGATTATTTTAAAAAGCGAAGCAGAAAGTTCTGCTTCGCTTTTTTATTTATAGAAAGTTTACTTTCGCCTTCCAATGCAATTTTCCGACATTATAGGACAATCTTCCGTAAAGCAACAGCTGGCAGAACTGGTGCAACATAACCGGCTCAGTCATGCATTATTGTTTTTAGGTAAAGAAGGAAGTGGCTCATTGTCGTTGGCATTAGCGTTTGCACAATATATCGTTTGCGAAAAAGTAAATGGCAAAAATACAGCTACACAGGCAGGGCCATTACTCTTCGGAGAACCAGAACCCCAAGCAACAAAGCCTAGACCTCAAACTGATTCTTGCGGTGTTTGCTCAGCCTGTTTAAAAGCTCAGCAGCTTGTTCATCCTGATATTCATTTCTCATACCCAACTGTAACAAAGAAACCGGGAGAAAAACCTGTTGCAACCGATTTTATTTCGGAATGGAGAGAGTTTATCAAACTAAGTCCTTATGGCAATTCGTTTGACTGGATAGAACAGATAAAAGAAAAAGAAAACAGCCAGGGAAAAATAACGGCGGAAGAATGTAACGACATTATCCGCAAACTGAGCTTAAAGAGTTTTGAAAGTGAATACAAGATTCTCATCATGTGGATGCCGGAGATGCTGGGAACGGAAGGCAACAAATTATTAAAACTGATTGAAGAGCCGCCGGCGAATACTTTGTTTATATTGGTTACAGAAAACGAAGCACAGGTATTGCAAACCATTGTGAGCCGTTGCCAGTTAATAAAAATACCGGCGCTGGAAACAAAGGAAATTGAAGAAGCACTAATTAGCCGCAATAAAACAGAACAGGCTATTGCAAGACAAGTGGCCAGTGTGAGTGAAGGCAATTATCATGAGGCTTTGCAATTGGTACAACATGCCGAAGAAGACTGGCAAGCCCTTCTGCGGGAATGGCTGAATGCTATTTTAAAAACCGGGCCAGTGGCACAAACCAAGTGGGTAGAAGAAATAAGCCGCCTGGGTCGGGAAAAGCAAAAGCAATTTCTCCGGTATTTTAATCATTTGCTGGAGCAGGCCATTCATTACCGCATAATGGGCGATAAGCTCAATATTGGCGAAAAAGAGAGGGATTTTGCCGAAAGATTGAATAAAATAGCCGGAATTGAACAGCAACAGGCCATTATTGAAGAACTGGACCGGGCCAGTTATTATATTGAACGCAATGCGAATGGCAAAATACTCTTTCATGCCCTGACCATCAAGCTATACCATATTATTCAGGATAAGATTGTATTTTTGGAAAACTGAGGTGAGCTAAGAGGTTGAAAGAGAAAATGAGGAAAAGAGATTAGCTTCTAAAGATTTGAATTAATTACTTGTGTTCACAACTACTTCTACATATAATACCCCTGTTGAAACTGTCTTGGCCATGCTGAGCAGCGAACAGAACCCTGAAGAGTGCGACGCAACAACAGCTCAATAGAATTACTACAGCTGGGTTCATCATCTTTCCTCAACAACTATTAGTTTTTACTTTTTAACTATTATCTGATAATGAGTTGTACAAGTTGCAGTACCAGTAGTAATGGTAAACCGGGTGGATGTAAGAGCAATGGCGGGTGCAGTACCGGCGGATGTAACCGTATGAACACCCATGACTGGTTGCGCAATCTGCCGATGAGTGATATGGCCAGTGCCTGCAAGGTGATGGAAGTGAGCTTTAATAAAGGAACCCGGAAAGACTTTTTTCGCAACCCCAATTTACAGCCCTTTGAAAAAGGTGATTTGATAGCCGTGGAAGGAATCAGTGGTTTTGATGTAGGTGAAGTATCGCTGACGGGAGAGATTGTGCGGTTGCAAATGAAGAAACGCAATGTGAAGGAAGATAATCCTGAAATGAAAAAAGTATTGCGGACGGCTACCGACCGTGATATTGATATATGGAAACAAAATAAAGCAAGGGAACCGGAAGCGGTGATTCGCAGCAGAGCCATAGCCCGCCAATTGAAACTGGATATGAAAATAAGCCAGGTGGAAATACAGGCTGACGGAAGAAAAGCAACTTTCTTTTATATAGCTGATGGCCGTGTAGATTTTAGGGAATTGATTAAAGTATATGCTTCGGAATTTAAAGTGAAAGTGGAAATGCGCCAGATTGGTGCCAGACAGGAAGCTGGTAAAGTGGGTGGTATTGGTAGTTGTGGCAGAGAACTTTGTTGCAGCACCTGGCTCACCGATTTTTCATCGGTAAATACAACTGCAGCCCGTTATCAAAATCTTTCTATCAACCAGACAAAATTGAGCGGACAGTGTGGCCGTTTGAAATGTTGTTTGAACTATGAGTTGGATACTTACTTAGATGCGTTACAACATTTTCCTGATAACTGTGATGTATTGCAAGTAGCGAAAGGAAATGCTTTCCTGGTAAAAAAAGATATTTTCAAAAACCTGATGTGGTACACATTGCCCGATAGTAATAAACAGTATCCACTGAGTATTGAACGGGTAAATAAAATAAAAGAACTCAATCAACAAAATATCCGCCCGGATGAACTGGAACCGGTAGATATAAGTTCAAAAACTGCTGAGAAAGAACCGGAGTTTGTTGAGCTGGTTGGGCAGATAAGTTTGAAAAGCCTTGATAAAGCGGCGGAGCAAAAACGCAGACAGAATCAACAGGGCAACCAGCAAAGAGGGCAACGACCACAACAAAGACAACAGGGACAAGGCGGCAATCAGCAAGGCGGTGGTGGTCAACAAGGTGGCAACCAACAACGAAATCAACAAGGCGGAAATCAGCAACGGCCAAATAATCCTAATAAAAATCAGGGAAATCAACAGCGACCACCAAGAAATCAACAAGGTGGCAACCAGCAACGAAACCAACAAGGCGGAAATCAACAACGGCCAAATAATCCAAATAGAAATCAAGGAAATCGGCAACGGCCGAATAATCCGAATGAAGGACAGGATAAAAAAGAATAGCGTCTAATTATTAAATACCTAACGCCCTGTACAGCGCATCCTGAATTTTTCCCCGTATCAGTAGTTGCCCCAACTTATTATTATTTCTTGTTGGGTACACCCGGTTCGATAAAAAGATGTAGACTAAATCGGTAGCAGGGTCAACCCATACACAGGTACCGGTAAAACCAGTATGACCAAATGTTTGCGGTGATGCCAGTGAAGAAGGATAGGGTTCTCTTCTTATTTTATTATCTTTTTCTGGTTTATCAAAACCCAAACCCCGGCGGCTTACTTTACTGTTGTATGCTGTAAAGAGTTGAATCGTCTCTGGTTTTAAATATCGCTCGCCATTCAGTACACCGCCATTCAGCAACATCTGATAGAGCAATGACAAATCGTATGCATTAGAAAATAATCCGGCATGACCTGCTACACCGCCAAACATAGAAGCTCCTTCATCATGCACATCTCCTCTTGCTGTTTGCTGACGAAAATAATTGTCTGTTTCTGTTGGCACCAAACATTCCATCTGAAAACGGTTGCGGGGTTTGAAGCCGGTTGAATACATACCCATTTTATTATAAAAATTCTTTTGGACATACTGATCTAATGTCTGCCCGGAAATGGCTTCTACTATTTTTCCCAGGAAAATAAAATCATTGTCGCTGTACACATATTTATTCTTTGGCCCCAATGGACTTTTTAATATCCTGTTGAACATGGTATCCTGCCAGTCGTTCCGCATATATAAATTTTCTGCTACCCTAACCCCGAAACCAGGTTTGGATGCCGCTGAATAAATAGCCGGGTTAGGAGTACTGGTAGTAGCATCAATGGTTTCTTTATAAAAAGTAATGAATGGTGTAAGCCCGGCCTGGTGCAGTAAAATATCTTTAACCAATAATCCTGCCTTGTTCGTTCCTTTTGTCCATGGCAAATAATCGCCAATCGTTTTATTTAATTCCAGTTTCCCTTCTTCACACAATTTCATTACTGAAACCGTTGTGGCGGATACTTTAGTAACCGATGCCAAATCAAAAATACTTTCAGGGCTCATAGCTGGTGATTGCCCATATTCATAATTACCAAATGCTTTATGGTAAACTATCTCCCCTTTATAAGCAGCCAGTATCACACAACCGGGAAAAGCTTTTTGTGCAATGGCATCTTTTACAATGGAATCAACTACTTCCAGTTTTTCTTTGGGGATATATGCCCGTACTGGTTTTATACCGCCATGCACTACCCCATCGCCAAATTTGAAATGGCAAACTGATACCGGCAGTTTGCCCATAGAAACAATCTTTCCTTCTACCAAATCAGCCGCTGCGGCTTGGGTAATTGCATCGTCCTGGTAACAGGCCACTAATGTCCATGCATCACAAAAGTTTTTAGTCGCCAGCACATTTCCGAAAGTGAGAGTAATAGTTTTTATAAAATTTAATTCTTTGTATAAGCTGATAGCTACGGGGCTAATATTAAAATTATCCATAGGCTTCAATGAATAATTATGAATACCGACAATGATAGCATCGTACTTTCCATCTTTTTTTACATCCTGTAAAATTTCATCTGCTTTTTTCTTTCCGTCTTTATAGGAGAAAAGAAAAACTTCTGCACCTAAATCTTCCTGCATTCTTTTTCCAAATGCATTTAATTCTGTAGAACCAATACCTATATAAGCCACTTTCTTTTTTCCAATTACCGGTATTTGTGCATAATCATCCCTCGAAGCTGTATTACCAGCTTGCGCAAGAATTGTGATACCATTTTTAGCCACTTCATACCGTATGGCATCTGTTTTAGCATTCAAGTCTTCCAGCAGGTTTTTTGTATCTACAAATTGGGTTTGATTAAGGCCAAGGTTGAATTTAGATAACAATACCTTTTTTACTTTGGCATTAATATCATCCCAGCTCAGTCTTTTGTCTGCAATTGCATTTTTTATTGCTTCAATAGAAGTTTCAACACTCTCCGGAAGACAAAGCATATCATTACCGGCAATCAATGACTCTACCGAAATAGTGCCACCGGGGAAATATTTTGTCACGCCTTTCATCTCCAATGCATCGGTAAAAGTCAGTCCTTCATAGCCCATATCTGTTCTTAGCAAATCGGTTACAGTTTTTTTGGAGATGGAAGTAGCCCTGTTAGCCGTATTATCAATTGACGGAATGGATAAATGTGCAATCATTACACTACCAATGCCAGCATCAAACACTGCCCGGAACGGAACCAGCTCCATTGAATCCAGTTGCTTCCTTGTTTTATTAATTATTGGTAAATCATAATGAGAATCTACATCCACATCCCCATGGCCGGGAAAATGCTTGGCACATGCCATGATGCCTGCATCCTGCATACCTTTCATATACGCCACACCAAAGGTTGATACTTTCGCTTTGTCTTCACCAAAGGAACGGTAACCAATAACTGGATTGTTAGGATTGTTATTGATATCAACCACCGGCGCATAGTTTACATGCACCCCGATTCGCTTACATTGTTCACCAACAGCAATACCCATTCTGTACACCAGGTTCTCATCACTCAATGCGCCAAGTGTTAACTGGAAAGGAAACTTAGTTACGCTATCTAATCTCATTCCCAATCCCCACTCCCCATCAATGGTTACCATGATAGGCGTTTTAGCAATGCTTTGATAATAGTTGGTCAGATTGGCTTGCCGTATTGGTCCACCCTGGAAAAAACACAAAGCACCGACATTATACTTCCGAATATCACTCACCACTTTTGCCACATGGTCAGGACCCAGATTAGAATGTGCCCTTACCACCATCAGTTGTGCAATTTTTTCGTCATCACTCAGGCTGTTAAATACACTGTCCGTCCATTGCTGGGCAGTAAGCTTGCTTTTATACTGTGCTGATGATATAACAGGAGCAACAAGCGAAAGAAATAAAACGGTGGCGACAAATTTCATAGTATCTCAAATTATAATATCTCAAAAACGAATTTTAAAATTAAACCTTTTGATGCAAAGCATTAATCAATTACAGTAACATTTATAACTACTATAACTGTATAATCATCATAAAATTGCGGCATTTTGCAACTGGGTTGGGCGGCGGCTGGCAAATCACTATTTTTGGAGGCTAAAGAAGATTTTGTGCCAGATAAGATTACGCTATTACCTGATAATATTGCTAACCAGATAGCAGCCGGTGAAGTAATTCAACGGCCGGCCAGTGCTGTGAAAGAGTTGCTGGAAAATGCGGTGGATGCCGGGGCTACTGAAATAAAACTCATTATCAACGATGCCGGCAAAGCATTGATTCAGGTAATTGATAATGGCAGCGGCATGAGTGAGACCGATGCAAGAATGAGTTTTGAACGTCATGCAACTTCCAAAATAAAAAGTATTGAAGATTTATTTCATATCCGCACCATGGGTTTCCGTGGTGAGGCATTGGCTTCTATAGCAGCTGTGGCGCAGGTAGAATTAAAAACAAAAAGAGCTGAAGATGAAACCGGTGTTTTTATTGAAGTAGAAAACAGTGCGGTAAAAAAACAAGAACCTATTGCAGCTCCGGTTGGTACCAGCATTGCAATGAAGAATTTATTTTTCAATGTACCGGCCCGTAGAAATTTTTTGAAAAGCAATGCAGCCGAGATGCGCCACATTGTAGATGAATTTACAAGAGTCGCTATGTCATTCCCGGAAATTCTTTTTACACTCACCAGTAATGGTCAGCAGGTATTTCATTTAGAATCGGGAAGTTTGAAACAACGCATTGTTCAGTTGCTGGGAAATAATTACAATGCAAAACTCGTAACGGTAAAAGAGGAAACCGATTACATGAATATTTATGGTTTTGCAGGTAAACCGGAAACAGCAAAGAAGACAAGGGGCGACCAATATTTTTTCGTCAATAACCGTTTCATCAAAAGTGCTTACCTGAACCATGCAGTGATGAATGCTTATCAGGAAATGATTGCTACGGATAGTTTCCCGATGTATGTATTATTCATCGACCTTGACCCAACGGTGGTGGATGTAAATGTGCATCCTACCAAACAGGAAATAAAATTTGAAGACGAAAAAATAATCTATGCTTTTGTGCAGGCGGCTATCAAACATGCCCTGGCACAATTCAGCGTAACTCCCACATTAGATTTTGAATTGGATGCTTCTATTCAACAGCTATCATCCATTCAACAACCCTTTACGGAAGAAAGACAATCGGCTGCCTCGTCTGGTTCAATATTTAAAGGCTTTACTCAAAAGAACCAGGCACATTTTATTGAGAAAAGTGATAGAAATGAATTGAAACATTGGAAAGATTTTTACGAGAGTAAGGAGTCGTTAGTCGTGAGCCGTCAGTCGGACTCAAACATCGGAGACTCACTCCTGACTCCCGACTCACGACTCACGACTGACAAAGAATTAACCCAATTACTCAACACCTACATCACCATTCCTTCCGGCAACGGCTTTCTACTCATTCATCAACAAGCAGCGCATGAAAGAGTATTGTATGAACAACTGAAAGCAGCCAGTAAAGACAAACCAGTAGTTACGCAGCGGAGTATGTTTCCGGCTACGCTAGAATTAACACCGGCTGATGCAGCAGTGATGGAAGAAATTATTACAGACTTACAACAACTTGGTTATACTATTGAGCCATTTGGTAAAAACACATTTGTTATACAAGGTACCCCGGCAGATGTGGAAGCAGGTAATGAAAAATATATTATTGATATTCTGCTGGAACAATACAAACACTTCAACACCGAAGTAAAGTTCTCTAAACGGGAAAAACTGATTCGTTCATTAGCAAGGCAACAAGCCATTAAAACCGGTGTACGATTGACTGAACGGGAAATGCGGCAGTTGGTAAATGATTTATTTGCCTGTGAGCAATCGAATGTAACTATGGATGGCAATCCTACCTATCTGGAGTTTAAGCAGGAACAATTGGAGAA
>JANMFO010000060.1:0-4110 GCA_031374245.1 Chitinophagaceae bacterium
TTTAATGTTAAATTTTATAAAAGGATGTTCAATTATTTTCCTAATAACTGATCCGAAGTAGTAGCTGACAATTCTACTTTCGTTTCTGGTTTTATTGCCTCATCAAAATTTACATCTACTCTTAGGGCTTTTAATCCTATCACTCCCTGTAATTCCTCCAGATCATGTTTTTCAATACCGGGTTTTATCAGCTTTTTATTTTGTAAAAATTCAATATACTCGGAGTACTCAGCAGCATCTTTGGCTTGTGAATAAACAATGGCAATTTTACCCGGTTGTGTCAACCGTTCATTAGTTTCTTTAATGCGGACTTTATCAATACGTTTTTTTACAATTTCATACCGGGTGTTATAAGCACCATCCACATCAAACTTTCTTTCTTCCGTTCGGAAACTTATTGAAAGTGGCTGGCTATGCGCCAGTATTAATTGTGTGGTACGCAATGGATGGCTTAATTCTTTCTCCAGGTTGTTGGTCATTTTTGCTGCTTTTGCCAACACTGTTAGTTGCCACATTTTTAAATTTCTCAGGTATATTTCGTCAAATTTTTTTCGTGGGGTGATGGACTGGCCCATGTGTATATTAAATTCAAGGCCATCAGTAACATATCGTTCGAAATAATGCGGATATACTTTTTGTGCAGCAGCCTGCTCTTTATCTATAAATCTTGCCAGTGTATCATTGATTCGGGAAATACTTTGTTCATATTCTTTACGGTGGTGATAAAGCATACCCAATTGCGGATCGAGTGCTGCAAAATATTCTTCTATTTCATTTTTAACAGAAGGCTCTGTATTATGAAGGTGTTTGAATACAGAAATAACCTGCCCCTGCATAAAATCGTTAATACTAAGTTCTTCTTCCGATTGCAATACATCTGATGCCGCAATTATATACTTTTCAATTTTAAATTCTATTTCCTGCAGTAACGGGAAAGGCATTTCTTCCTGCGCCTTTTTTACTACTTTAAGAGCCAATCCCAGTTGTTCAATTATATCAAGCTGTATAGAATGCGATCTTTCTGTTGATGAATTCCTGATATCAATAGATCCGTATAATGGGTATATATCCGGAAAGGCAATACGTTCTATACTGGCATGTTCTTTTTCGTGTTGTTTTACAATATAATTCAGTGCAACCTCTGTAAACTTCCACTCTACAGCGGGTTGCACCGCAGTAAATTTTTTCTTAATTATCCTGTCCACTTCATTATTCAGTTCTTCCAGGCTTTTTTCGCAGCCTAATGTAAATAATGGAATAGCCGGCTCTATTTTGTTGATATGTGCCGGTTTTAATTGCCCGGGTGTTTTTGACATTACTTCCAGCATACCTATTATTCCATTTTTATTTTTCAATGGGCAGATGATAAGGCTACGGGCACCTTCTCTATGATAATATTGCAGGCATTGCACATTACTCAAAGATTGTTCATCAAGTGTTTCAAATAGCAATGGCTGGTTGCTATCTCGGAATAATAATTTGCAGTAGTCACTTATTTCATCTTTTTCAGCAGTGGAGTGAGAGTGCTTAAACAGTATGCTGTTATTATTATGCAAATCTGAATAAACGTAATGGCTGTTTATTTTGAAAAAAGGAGTAACGCCAATAGTCAGATCTTTCAAACCAATCAGGCTTTGTATATGGCCTTCCAGCTCGGTATAAAGTGCTTCATCTGCAAAGGCATTCACATCCAGCAAACGATTTTTTATTTTTGATATTACTTCCTGTTCGGTCATATCATTTACACGGATAACAGACACACCTTCAAAAACAAACTTCTCTAATGGAATCTGTTCCATCAGTTCTGCCATGGTCATAATATTGTTGCTGTGTTTATTCAAGATGCTTTCCGGCAGCTTTGGCATTTCATTAACCGGGTTTACATCAATAAACCGTGCATCAATTCTCATTTCCAGGTAGCGGGTAAGCCCTGTTTCTTCATTGATAAAGGGGTGAATGGAACGGGCTGATTCAGGGCTGTTAACTCCTAAATATTTTTTCAGCAAAAGTCCATAGGCGAATTGTAATTTTTCCTGATTAAGATTGGAGCCAATCTGGCCTTCCGGTACATTCATTTCATACGTATCAGGATTCAGCATGGTTTTAAAACGGGGCGATGCATAAACCGCCTGGTGTTTAAATGGGATTCCAACACCATACATATAGTTGGCAGTAGTAGGTGGAAATACAGCCGAAAGTAACTCTTCAATAAGCTCAGTATAAGGTTGTAAAATTTTAAGATCGGTAATGGTATTCATCAGCTCCGGATGTGATTCAAATTCTTCCACCACACTGCCATAAAGTTTTTTCATGCCGGGGTTACCTTCAGCAATATTTTTCTTCAGTGCTTTTACCAATGGCTGAAAAGAAAGGTAACTGTTGAATACAGACTCATCAAAGTGTAAAGCTCCGTCTTGCATACTTTAAGGTTTAAGTGGTGACTTCCTGTGGGTCCGGGGCTTTCAATAAATACTGACACTGTAAAAATAATAAATAAGGTTCGTATACGGGTAAGTCATTAAGGACAATTACAGGACTTGCCGGGCGAATATCAAAAAATTCAGGGAAAAGAAAACTGTGACATTATCTTCTTTGCCGGCCTATTGCCATTCCCAATTTTAATTGGATGGTAAAGAAAGCATCTTTGTCTTTAGGGTCACCTCTTTGGTCACCAGAAAAGGTTTGATCGCCGGGGTTCAGTTCTTTTTTTCTATTGTACAATTTCTCTGCAATAATGGCTTGTGTTGGAAGAAGGTTATTAGCAAATAATCTGGGATCAATATAGGTAGTACTTACATCGTCAAGATAATCAGTACTTAAAAAACGATGAACAACTTCCAGCCTTGCATTGAACAGGGTATTGATTTCATATTTCACCCCCAGTCCGGCTGCAATATTAATCTGGCTGAGTTTGTATGGTTTCCTTTCCCGGTATTCCCTGAAGCCTTGTCCTTCCGTTCTTAATGGTTGTAATGAATGCCACTGCCCGTTAAGATTGGCCTGTGGATCAAATGAATAATAACCAAGACCAACTACAGCATAAGGAGATAAGGTGGGAGGATTGTCCGCATCAAAATTTATAATAAACAGAGGATGAACTTCTACGGCCAATTGCAGATCAAAAATTTTACTTTTAAAACTCAGGTTACGTTCATATCGTCCTGAAAAGGGGGTTGCTACTTTCTTTAGAATACTATCGTACCCGACTATTGACCCGAATGTTCCTTCCAGACGCACACCAATTGCATTTTGATACATCCCGATTGCATAGATGCTGTAACTCGGTTTGGCTGTTTTCCAGGTAAGATCTTTGATAAAATTTTTACCGATTCCTTTTTTACCGCCCAAATCAGTGAAAGCATTCATAAAACCAAAGGAGCCGCCCAATTCTACTACTACAGCATTTTCATAATATTTATCGTTGTAAAAATAATATTGCGCTTCCAGGGATTTACAAAGTACAATACCCGCCAGCGCCAATGCCAGAATTTTTTTCATCCTCCAACAATTTTATTAATGTACAATAACCGGGCTTTGTCAGAGGGGGTGGATTGAAATTCAGATATGAAAAATAGAAATTAAATGTATTGAAAGATGCGATAGCCCACGATTAATTATTGTGTGTGTGGAAAAAATGAGTGCAGGGTTTCGATAAACAAAAAAATACTGGCTGATGCCAGTATTTTAATCAGGTTTATATGGGGATAAGTTTACTTCACTTTCAAAATGTTTAATACTTTTTGCAGTGATTGGTTTTGCAACCGCAGAAAATAAGAGCCGGAAGGCAGATTGTCATCATACACATCAATATTGTAAGTACCGGCAGCATACTCGCCGCTGGCCAGCACTTTTACCACCTGGCCTAAAGAATTTATCTGCTGAACCATAGTATAGCCGCCTGTTGTGGAGAACTGGATAGTGGCATTCAGTGTGTAGGGACTTGGCCACATTTTTAAAACCAACTTCTCAGAATTGTTATTTATTGTACCCGGATCATCTGGTAAACCACAAGGGCCACCTTTGATGACTGGTAATGACTGATAATTTTGTAATAACAAATTGTTCAGCAGTGGTTGTTTTACACAAAACCATTGCTCCAGCACAGAGGCA
>JANMFO010000092.1:0-2488 GCA_031374245.1 Chitinophagaceae bacterium
ACCCAAAGCCGGATTTTTACTCAACGATAAATCTTCACTTAGAATTTCGGTTTCGTTTAACCAACGTGTATCAGAGAAACCAAATTCCATTTTATTCCTGTAAAAAAATTGTAGAATCTTTTAAAAGGGATAGTTTTTGGCCAAATTGTGAATTTAAAATTACCCTGAATTGGTTGACGTTCGACAGGCTATCATAAAAGCCCGAATAGTTATCATTAGGTAATAAAACCGCATTAAGATTCATAAACTGATACATATTATCAACTTTTTCACCAAGCTCAAATTGGCGGAAGCCATGATCACTCATTAATATAATAACTGGGGGTTGTTCAGAATTATTTCTGATATAGTCAATCAAATCAAGCAGTTTTTTATTGGTATATCTCAAATAATCTAAATAATCTTTTTTATTTACTTTATTATCATCCATTAAGGCCTCATTTCCCTTTTTTTTGCCACTGCTGTCAAAATAATAAGAATAATGAGGCATTACGAGATGAGTGTAGATGAATTTTGGGCTTTTTTCTTTTTTTAGTACAGTGATCCGGGTTAAGCTATCTACCTCTAAATTATTATTTAAGTTATGGTTTAGTATATTTTGTATTTTCAATTGTGAAGAAAAATTAAACCACAGATTTTTAGTGGCCCGGTTAATAAAAGTCTGAGAGGTGATTAGTGCTTTTCTTCTTGGCAGAAAAACTGGTTCAATTGGTTTTGGGTTATCAGCAAAATCGAAGAAGGAGTGGTTATAAATTTTGTAACCGTTTTCTTGTAAAAAGCCGGCAATATTATTATTTTCAATTAGATCCGTACAAAAGTACATGTCAGTGTTATTAACCGCATTACTTTTTAAATTTTTAATGTAGCTCATATTTAATAATGATGCCATAGAGTAAATTGTCCAATTGTAATTTGACTTTGGTTGGTTAATCACATGGAATCCTCTTTTGGTTAAATCATTTTCAAAAGGAGTATTGTCAAATGAGAATATATCCTGTAGTTCAGTTTTACCCGCATATTCATCAGCAATAATTAAATAGATATCTGGTTTTGAACAGGTGTCGCATTTAATGGGTTCTGCAGGAAATTCTATAATTCTTGGTTCCCTTTTTTTGGTGAGTTTAAGCAATAAGCTTCCTATATCAAAGAGTATCAACAGCAGGAGCAGTACGTTCAGGTATTTTGCCGTACTAGTAAACGCATTTTTAGTTTTTTTAATGTAAATAATAAGGATTAGCAGCAGGATTGCTGAGGCAGGTATAATGAAACTGTACTTAAGGATAAATGAATTATTGAAATTTGATTTCAGAAAATCATGCACACTTCCAAAGAAGAAATTGTAAGCCATTATAAAAAATACTACCAGGTTGGCTTTGTAAAAATTTCTATAGAGTATCCAGAAAAGAAGTGAAAGAAGTAATGATACGGCAAGGTATTTTGTATTCAGAAGTAAAGCATCTTTAACAGGTACTAAAAAAAAATTATCCGTAAAGCCATGTAACACAAAAAATACCGGCAGCAGGTATAGAAAAACAGGCTTTGTTTGTAAGAAATTTTTCAGCTTAAGCATTTCTTTTCATTAAATAAAGTGTGCGGCCGGAACTGCCCACTTTCTGTTTATTCTGAATGGTAAAATGTTTTACAAAGGCCAATTCAAAATTTTCTTCTGTATAGTGGGTGTAAATATCTTTTTTGCTTTTCAGCATAAACTGAATTTTTTCATCATCCTTAGGAACAAACTCAATAATAAGATAATCTCCCATTTGGTTAAACAGACTGGCAATTTTTTCGAGAGGAATGTTTTTCCCGATTGCCAGGTGATGGATTACAGCCAGTGCCATTGCAAGATCAACTTTGGTTCGGCTTATAAAGGATAGCCTTTCAGTATTGTTTACTCCGATGGCAGGGGAAGGGTTGCAGAGATCAATTACAAGAGGTTGAAGATATTGCTGGTTGTTTTCCTTTATCTCAGCATAAAGATTGTTTATGCATAAAGGGTCAAAGTCCGTTGATACTGTAAAAATATTCTGTTCAGCCAGTAGTTTTGAAAACACTCCATCGTTGGCACCAAGATCTGCAGCTGTTTTAATGGTTGTTAAGCTGCCTGCCCACTTTTGTATAAGTTGTTTTTTCTGTTCCAGGTAGTCATTTCTTTGTGATGCTTCATCATAATATTCAGACCAGGTACTTTTTTGTGTTTGTAATTGCAGTTTATTAATTAATGTTTCAAGGCTTGAAACAAGGTTGAGTAATTTTTGTTTTGAAAATTTGTTTTGCTGGCTGCTGTTCGTATTATTTTTTGAAGAGACCCTTGCATGCAGGTGGATGTGCAAATAGGTGTGAAGCGAAAACCGGCTCCGCCGGGGTAATAATGATTTTGTAACTGCCAGCGGAATACCTTCAGGGTAAGCAAGCTGTAGCTGTTGCAATGGTTGCTTACTGTAATGCATCAGCAATAAAGGGCTCAGAAAGCTTTCGCAAAATTGAC
>JANMFO010000097.1:0-16453 GCA_031374245.1 Chitinophagaceae bacterium
ATTTGTTTTTGAATATGAGATTGCCGTTTTACGGGAGGTTCCCGTCTGAGGGAAGGGTGAATTTGGATTTGGAAATAATTTTGGTGCTAACAAATACCTGGTTACTTTAAAAAATTTACCCGTAACCAGTGTTTGGAAAAAAGTGATTATTCCTTTGCCGGATGCTTCAAAGCTTACAAGCGAAAGAGGGTTGTTCTATTATGCAGCAAGCCCTGAAAATGGAAGAGGTTACAGTTTCTGGATAGATGAATTACGATTTGAAAAATTATCTGACCTTGCCGGGCTTACAGGAGTTATTTTCGATGGTAATAACAGAATTGTTGCCAATGCAGAAAATGGCGATAAGATTGCTACTGATGGAATACAAGCTTCAGTTAACCTGCCAACCGGTGTAAATCAAAAAGTAGCCATATCTCCTTACTATCTAACTTTCAATTCTTCTAACTCGTCTGTAGCCACTGTAAATGAAGTTGGATTGATTACAGTAGCTGCTGCGGGTACAACAACTATTACAGCAAAACTAAATGGAACTACTGGTATTGGTAAATTGGATTTAACATCGGTAGGTACGGCTAACGTACCTGTCACTCCTGCACCAACACCTCCTGTTCGTACTGCAGCAAACGTAATTTCAATGTACAGCAATGCATATACAAATGTGCCAATAGATACATGGAATACTCGTTGGCAATTTTCAACGGCGGATGAATTTTTTATTACAGTTAGTGGCAATAATGTCATTCGTTATAAAAACTTAAATTTTGTTGGAATTGAATTTACTTCCAACCAAATAAATGCAGCTGCAATGACCCATTTTCATATGGATATCTGGACTCCGGATAATACGGCATCTCCTAATAATTTTAAAATACTCCTTGTAGATTTTGGGGCCAATGGCACTTTTGGTGGAGGGGATGATAAGTCTCATGAAATTACGATAGCAAGGCCTGTCTTGATTTCAAATAACTGGGTGAGTATAGATGTTCCTCTATCGACCTTTACAGGTCTGACTACCAGGGCAAACCTGGCGCAATTAGTACTCTCGGGAACTGTTCCAAATGTTTTTGTTGATAATGTATATTTCTATAGATAATATCGAATATTAAAAAAGCATAAATATAAATTCTCAATCATTCAAAACATATAGATATGTTATCAATAAATCTTAAATCGCTTGTTTCTAATTTATCAATCGGTTCTTTTTCGTTGATACTCTTTTTTTCAATGAGTAGTTGTGAAAAAGCAGCCGTACAAACGTTGCCAGAAAGGGAATGGACATTGGTTTGGAGTGATGATTTTGATGGCGCTGCAGGTACTTCACCCGATAACACCAAATGGTCTTTTGATATTGGAACCGGTAACAATGGTTGGGGAAACGCTGAACTACAGTATTACACCTCCCGTACTTCAAATATTCAAAAGGATGGTGCAGGAAAATTAGTTATTACTGCCCGAAGCGAATCCTTTAGTGGCGCTGGTTTCACCTCGGCCAGAATTAAAACAAAAGATTTATATGCACAGGCGTATGGCCGCTTTGAAGCAAGAATAAAAACAACAACAGGTCCTGGTATATGGCCGGCTTTCTGGATGCTTGGTTCTAATATCGATGCTGTTCCTTGGCCTCAATGTGGGGAAATTGATATTATGGAACAAAGGGGGCAACAACCTACAATTAATTATGGTAGTGTTCACGGACCGGGATATTCAGGAGGTGGTGCAATAACCAAACCATATGCACTTACAAATGGCAGATTTGATACGGATTATCATGTGTATGCAATAGAATGGGGCGAAGGCTACATTGACTATTTTGTTGATAATTTTTTATACTCTCGAATTACTCCTGAAGATGTTACAGGAAAATGGGTGTTTGACAATCCTTTTTTTCTTATTCTTAATGTAGCAGTAGGTGGTAATTTTGTTGGATTCCCAACAACAGGTACACCATTTCCACAGTCAATGTATGTGGATTATGTAAAAGTATATAAACAGAAGTAAGAGTTCTTTTTCCTATAACACAGCATGTCTGACCAATAGTATTTAACTAGTGGTCATGACTATGCGTATTGATTATAAATGATGGCTAACCAAAACAGCGATAGCGTAACTGCCAAAGAAGAAGTATCATTGAATGAAGTAAAAATGGGCGACGAGGTTTTTTATAAAATCTCAAATACAGATAAGATGCGCCCCTTCTTCATGAGTATTGTTAGTGATTCCAATCACTGGATGTTTGTATCAAGCAATGGCGGCATCAGCGCCGGCAGAAAGAATGCCGACTTTGCTTTGTTTCCCTACTATACAGACGATAAAATAACCGAATCTTCTGAAATAACAGGAAGCAAAACCATCATTCGAATTACTAAAAACAATGCAACAGTTTTATGGGAGCCGTTTTCCGTTCGCAGTGAAGGCAGGTTTGCCTTGAGCAGAAATCTTTATCAAAACAAATGGTGCAATAAGATTCTTTTTGAAGAAATCAATCATGACCTTCAGCTCTGCTTTCAATATGAGTGGAGCAGCAGCAACTTGTTTGGATTTGTAAGACAATCAAAGTTGATTAATCTTTCAGGAGAAAAAATTGATTTGCAATTGGTCGATGGGATACAGAATATTTTACCTTATGGGATACCATCTAATTTACAAACTACCACCAGCAACCTGGGGGATGCTTATAAACGTTCTGAACTGATTACTGAAACAGGTCTTGGCATTTTTGCATTAAGTGCTATCATTGTTGACAAAGCTGAACCTGCTGAAGCACTAAAAGCAAATGTGGCCTGGAGTAAAGGATTGGAAAAGGCAGCTTATTTGTTATCTTCTAATCAACTTCAGCATTTCAGAAATAATCAACCCATACAGCTGGAAGAAGATGTAAAAGGGGAGAGGGGGGCTTATTTTGTTGTAACCACCATTTCATTGGCAGCAGGTGCAGAAAAAAAGTGGATGATAGTTGCTAGCGTTAACCAAAATCATTCAGCTGTTGTGGCGCTTTCAGAACAAATTAATGAGGATAACAATTTATCAGCTAAAGTTCTTGCAGATGTAGAGGCAGGAACATTGCATTTGCAGGAATTAACCGGTGCGGCGGATAGCTTTCAATATACGGCTGATGATTTAAAAGATACAAGACATTACTCCAACGTATTGTTCAACATCATGCGGGGGGGCATATTTGACAATAACTATCAGATAGAAAAATGGGATTTTCAGCATTACCTGCAAAAAGCCAACAAGAAAGTATTTGAAGAAGCACAAACCGGCTTGGCGCAACTCAACGAAGTCTTCTCTCTTTTCGAGTTGAAAAAAATTGCAGAGGAATCAAAAAGCCCTGATTTCATCCGTTTGGCAACAGAATATCTTCCATTGAAATTCAGCCGGAGGCATGGTGACCCCAGCCGGCCATGGAATCAATTTTCCATTAATACCAGTAGCGAAGTGGACGGTTCTAAAATTTTAGATTATCAGGGTAACTGGCGGGATATTTTTCAGAACTGGGAAGCATTGGCTCATTCTTATCCTGAATTTATTGATGGAATGATTTCAAAATTTTTAAATGCTTCCACTTTTGAAGGTTATAATCCCTATAGAGTTACGAAAGATGGCTTTGACTGGGAAACAATTGAGCCCGATAACCCCTGGTCATATATTGGTTATTGGGGTGATCACCAAATCATTTACCTGCTCAAGTTTTTGGAATTTGCAGAGCAACAACAATCAGGAGCAATTGAAAGTATATTAAGCAAAAACAATTATGTATATGCCAATGTTCCTTATCGTATCAAATCTTATAGCGACATTGTAAAAAATCCGAAAGACACTATTGAATTTGATCATCACAATGAAAAGCAAATTCATGAACGTATAAAGCAGTCAGGTGCCGACGGCGCTTTACTTACCAATGCAAATGGCGAGATATACCGGGTAAACTTCCTGGAAAAAATCTTAGCAACAGTTCTTTCCAAGCTATCCAACTTTGTACCCGAAGGAGGTATCTGGATGAATACACAGCGTCCTGAATGGAATGATGCCAACAATGCACTGGTGGGCAACGGAGTATCAATGGTTACATTATATTATCTGAGAAGATTCCTGAAGTTTTTGCAACCGGTTTTTCAAAATGCAGCTTCTCAAAATCTTTCTGTATCAGCAGAACTGCATTCATTTTTTGGAGAAGTATTTAAAACCTTTTCAAATAATGTAAAGGTTCTTTCTTCATCCATTGATGATAACCAAAGAAAAATAATAACAGATGAATTAGGTTTTGCGGGCAGCAATTTCAGAGACAAAATCTATGATCGTGGATTTTCGGGTAGCAAAGAAACCCTCCCGGGAACGGAGCTTTCTGCATTTGTAAATACTTCACTGAAATTTATTGAACACTCAATAAAAGCTAATAAAAGAGATGATCATCTGTATCATGCTTACAATCTTTTAAGTTTTGAAAATGATGGAGTAAAAATTTCTCATCTCAGTGAAATGCTCGAAGGCCAGGTGGCAGTTTTAAGTTCGGGCTTTCTTACCCCGGATGAAAGTTTGCAACTGCTGGATGCACTGAGGCAAAGTACACTTTACAGAAAAGATCAAAATAGCTATATTCTTTACCCCAATAAAGCGTTGCCGAAGTTTGCAGAAAAAAATTCCATTCCTCAATCATCGGTTGAACGCTCAGCATTACTGTCTAAATTATTGAACGATAATAATACATCAATAATTGAAAAAGATATTAAAGGGGCGTATCATTTCAACGGCAATTTTAAAAATGCAGGTGACGTACTCAGTGGTTTAAACCAATTAGGAGCGAAGTACCAGATATTGGTGGCAAAAGAAAAATCACAGGTATTGCAAATTTTTGAAGACGTATTCAATCATAAGGAATTTACAGGACGGTCCGGCACATTTTATGCGTTTGAAGGGCTGGGATCTATTTACTGGCATATGGTTTCTAAATTAGTGCTGGCTGTTCAGGAAACCTGCCTCCGGGCCATCAATCAAAATGCAGACAAAGAAACCGTTAACAGATTAATTGTACATTATTATGATGTCAATGAAGGCATTGGTATTCATAAATCACCGCAAGTGTATGGTGCGTTTCCTATAATACCGTACTCACACACTCCTTTGCATAAAGGTGCACAGCAACCGGGTATGACCGGACAGGTGAAGGAAGATATTCTGGTAAGAATGGGGGAACTGGGAGTTAAAATGAAAGAAGGCAAATTAGTTTTTGAACCCCGTTTGCTCCAACGAAGTGAGTTTTTACAAAAGGGAAAAAATGCAACATTTGTTTTGGCAGAGGGCAGCTTAAAAAATATTGTGTTAGAACCGGATAGTTTAGCATTTACTGTATGCCAGGTGCCTGTAATTTATAAAAAAGCAACTTCAAATAAGATTGAAGTGTATTATAACAATGGCTCTCATGAAAAATTTATTACAGCAGAACTAAACAGTGAAATAAGTAGTAAGATTACGCAAAGAACCCGTGAAATTGATTATTTAAAAGTATATGTAGATGAAAATACTTTGAGATAATGAATAAATTCATTTATGTTATATTAATCCTGTTTATTTCCTGTTCTCCCAGAACAGGTAGTAATATATCTTCTCATCAAATAACCGCTGAAAATATTTTGGGTAATGTTAATTACCAGGCTATTTGTTACGGCGGATACAGAACACCTTCAAGAGATGTTGAACCCACTGTATCCGAAATAAAGGACGACATGCGGATTTTAGCTGCCATGAAAATTAAAATCGTCAGAACTTATAACGTACACCATAAAGAAGCTTCCAATTTGCTCAAGGCGATAACAGAATTGAAAAAGGAACAAGCCGGTTTTGAAATGTATGTGATGTTGGGAGCCTGGATTGATTGTAAAAATGCCTGGACTGCCAACCCGCCTGTTCATAATGAAGAAAGTGAACGCAATGCAATTGAAATTGCAGAAGCGGTACGATTAGCCAGTGATTATCCTGAAATCATAAAAATTATAGCTGTTGGAAATGAAGCCATGGTAAAGTGGGCAACAGGTTATTATGTTACACCCAACATTATTTTAAAATGGGTGAATCACCTGCAAAACTTAAAGAAGCAGGGTAAATTATCCAAAGATCTGTGGATCACCAGCTCAGATAATTTTGCTTCATGGGGCGGTGGCGGCAGCGAATATCATGTTTCAGATTTAAATGAATTGATAAAAGCAGTTGACTACATTTCACTTCATACATATCCCATGCATGATACGCATTACAATCCTGCTTTTTGGGGAGTAAAAGAAAGTGAACAGGCATTAACTGAAAAAGAAAAAATAGACGCTGCCATGATGAGGGCAAGAGATTATGCAATATCACAATACCAAAGTGTGGTGAAGTATATGAAATCTCTCGGGGTAAATAAACCTGTTCAAATCGGCGAAACTGGCTGGGCTACTTATTGCAATGAATTGTATGGTAAGAATGGTTCAAAAGCTGTGGACGAATACAAATCGGCTCTGTATTATAAGCTCTTGAGAGAATGGACAAACAAAGAAGGAATTACTTGCTTCTATTTTGAAGCGTTTGATGAGAATTGGAAAAACAGTGCTAATCCTTTACATTCAGAAAATCATTTTGGGTTAATCAATATGCAGGGGCAGGCCAAATATGTACTGTGGAGTAAGGTGGATGATGGAGTTTTTAAAGGGTTGACAAGAAACGGAAAATCCATTATGAAAACTTACAGCGGCAATGAGCAATCTTTATGGGCTGACGTAGTAGCACCGGATAAAGTTTTAAAGAACTGACATTAAAATAATATTCATGAATGTAGTTACCAATATTAGATTTTTGATAATAACTCTTTCTATGGCACTTTCATTGAATAGTTGTAAGGAAAACGAAAACGCATCAGTTGAAATTTATGAAACTTCAGCTCAGGGTAATGCATTGAAGAAGATTGAAGCAGTTTCAAAAGCTGAAAATCCAATAGTAATTAAACTCAATCCCGAAGAAAAATTTCAAACCATCACCGGTTTTGGAGGTTCTTTCACTGAGGCGTCTGCTTCTCTTCTGAATAAACTAAGTCCTGAAAATCGTAATAAAATATTGCAGGCCTACTTTGGCGAAGATGGTGCCCGTTATTCTCTCACCAGAACACATATCAACTCCTGCGATTTTTCTTTAAGCAATTATGCTTATGCAATGAAACCGGATGATAAAAACCTGGATAGCTTTTCTATTGATGCAGACAGAAATGATTTACTACCCATGATTAAAGAGGCAATGAAAATCTCAAAAGAGGGTTTTAAAATCATTGCATCACCATGGACAGCACCACCGTGGATGAAAGATAATAATGACTGGCGTGGCGGAAAACTGTTGCCTCAATACAGGGAAACATGGGCTTTATATTTTGAAAAATACATTAGTGCATACAAGAAAGAGGGAATTGATATCTGGGGGGTTACTGTAGAGAATGAACCATTAGGTAATGGCAACAACTGGGAAAGCATGTACTTTACTCCGGAAGAGATGACGGAGTTTGTAAAAGATTTTCTCGGCCCCCATCTTGAAAAAAGCGGAATGGATTCAATAAAAATTTTTGGCTATGATCAAAACCGTGGCGAAGAATTAGAGAATTGGGCTAATGTGATGTATAAAGATGAAGCTTCTTCAAAATATTTTGATGGAATGGCAGTACACTGGTATGCCAGTACCTATGATTATTTTCCTGCTTCGCTGCAACACACACATAAACTGGCGCCAAATAAATATTTGATTAATACTGAGTCATGCGTAGATGCAGAAGTGCCTCACTGGAAAGATGATAACTGGTACTGGAGCAAAGAAGCTACCGATTGGGGATGGGATTGGGCTACTGAAAAAGACAAATACCTGCATCCGAAATATATTCCGGTCTATCGTTATGCTGGCGATATCATTGGTTGTCTGAATAATCAGGTAGATGGATGGATTGACTGGAATATGGTGCTGGATAAACAAGGTGGTCCCAACTGGTTTAAGAACTGGTGTACTGCTCCTGTGATTGTTGATCCCGAAAAAGATGAAGTGTATTTCACGCCGCTGTATTATACAATGGCGCATTTCAGTAAATTCATTCGTCCCGGTGCAGTGAGAATTGGTTTTGAAAATCCGGATAAAGAATTAATGGTAACGGCAGCAAAAAATAAGGACGGGTCTATTGCAGTAGTTATCTTTAATCCAACTGAAAACGAAAAGCAAATTACTTTATCATTAAATGGAAAGACAACTCATATAAAAATTTCAGCAAAAGCCTTGCAGACTGTAATAATTAAATAAGTAAAGAAACAAAATTAAACTGCCATAAATATGTCAACAACAAATTCCTCCTCAGCAACAGCAGTACCAATGGTACAGAAAATTGCCTTTGGTTTAGGTATGCTTGCTAACCAGATGTTTCCTGCTGCCCTTGGTATTTTTATGGTAGTGTTGGTAGAGGATTTAAAATTTCCTGCATGGATGTGGGGTTTTTTGTTTTTTGCACCAAGAATAGTAGATGCATTTTTTGACCCTATTATGGGTTTTATTACCGACAATACCCGTTCAAAATGGGGAAGAAGGAGGCAGTATGTATTTATTGGTTCTCTCATTATGGGTATTTCATTTGTAATAATGTGGCAATTGTACAGGGAGAATGGGGTTCAATACAATTTTATTTTCTTTCTTATCTGGTCGTTTATTTTTTATTTAGGGCTCTCCGTTTTTAGTGTACCGTATGTAGCAATGGGCTACGAAATGAGTGATGATTTCCATGAACGGACAAATATTATGGCCATATCTCAATGGATTGGCCAATGGGCATGGGTAATTGCGCCCTGGTTTTGGGTAGTGATGTATGACCCGAAATGGTTTCCCAATGCTGATACCGCCACAAGAACGTTGGCAGTTTGGGTAGGTATTTCATGTATGATATTGGCGATGATGCCCGCCATCTTTATTAAAAGCAAGTCAACAAAATTTGATGCCAACCTGAAGCCATTGAGTTATAAAACAATTGGGGGGAGTTTAAAGGAAATTCTTATCAGTTTCAAAGAAGCTTTCGGTAATAAACCATTCAGAAAACTTTGTATTGCCACGTTCCTGATTTTTAATGCCTTTAATACCGTTGCCGGGTTTACTTTCTTTATAGTTGTTTACTATCTGTTTAATGGTAGTACTGCAGACGCAGGTATATGGCCTACACTTTTTGGAAGCGCTGGTGCTCTGGCTACCACATTTATGGTAATACCTACTGTTGCCTGGATTGCTAAAAAAACAGAAAAGAAGAAAGCATTTTTAATCTGCCAGGGCATATCTATTTTCGGATACATCTTACTCTGGTTTCTCTTTGTTCCGGGTAAACCCTATATGTTTTTGTTTGCCTTGCCTTTCTTTTCATTTGGTATCGGAAGTTTATTTACCATGATGATGTCAATGACGGCTGATGTTTGCGATATGGATGAATTGGAATCCGGAAAACGAAGAGAAGGAATTTTTGGAGCTATCTACTGGTGGATGGTAAAATTTGGTTTTGCTATTGCAGGTTTATTAACAGGAGTTATTATGTCTTTTGTTGGTTTTAAAGCAGGTGCGGAAACGCAGGCTGAGGGTGCAGTTACAGGATTGCGGCTTTTTTTCTCAGGTATCCCAATTTTAGGTACTTTGATAGCCATGTGGGTAATGCGGAATTATGACCTGACAGAAGCAAAAGCAAGAGACATAAAAAAACAATTAGATGCAAGAAAAGTGAAACCTGCAAAACAATCTTCTGCTTATATACCGGGCAAACTGATTTCACTAAGAGAAAACTCTGTAAATACTATTACCGGCATTAACTTAAGTTCAAAAAGTGAAGCTGAAATCCGGTTACAGTTTTCACAGATATTAAATAAAGGGGTCCATGGTTTTTGCTTTAGCCCCTATGCTGAAGGACAAGATGTTGGCGATATTTTATCAGAGGCTCAAATTCGCAGAAGACTGGATATAATAACTCCACACACACAATGGATCAGATCTTTCTCCTGTACCGGAGGGAATGAGCTGATACCGAAAATTGCCAGCCAAAAAGGATTAAAAACTCTAGCAGGTGCCTGGATAAGTAATGACAAGGAAAGAAATGAAAAGGAAATTCAATCGCTTATCAACTTGGCTAAGGCAGGCCTGGTAAATATTGCTGCCGTAGGAAATGAAGTGTTGCATCGCGGAGAAATTTCAGAACAAGAATTATTGCAATATATTAATAAAGTAAGACAAGCCTTACCAGTCTCTATACAAGTCGGATACGTTGATGCATATTATCAGTTTCTTGACAGGCCGGCGTTGGTAGATGCATGCGATATCATTTTAGCAAACTGTTATCCTTTCTGGGAAGGCGCAAACAGCCTTTACGCAATTTCCTACATAGATAATATGATGGAGTTAACACAAAAAATAGCCAAAGGAAAAAAAGTAATTGTAACGGAATCGGGCTGGCCTACTACCGGACAAAATGTGGAAGCCGCAGAACCTTCAATGCTTAATGCTATGAAGTATTTTATATCTGTTCAGGAATGGGCAAAAAGTAAGAATATTGAGTTGTTTTATTTCTCATCATTTGATGAAAGCTGGAAAGCAAAAGAAGAAGGGGCAGTTGGTGCCCGCTGGGGAATTTGGGATAAAGATGAAAAATTGAAATACTAAAAAACTATTTTATGTCATACAGAAAAGACCATATACTTTCTTTAAAGCCTGATACAAATCTTGATTATGTGCAGGGCGAATCAGAAGAAACATTAAAAGATTTGTTTGCTGAAATATTGCAAAACGGTGTTCATGGTTTTTGTTTCAGTCTTTATGAAGACGGACAAAAACCAGGTGATATTATATCAGAAGCTCAGGTGCGGCGAAGAATGGAAATAATAAAACCTTACACAAAATGGGTGCGTTCGTTTTCCTGTACGGAAGGGAACGAGTTTATACCAATAGTGGCAAAGGAAATGGGCATCAAAACACTGGTGGGTGCATGGCTTGGCAATGATGATGAAATAAACCAACGGGAAATTAATGGGTTAATTCAATTGGCTAAAGAAGGATGTGTAGATATAGCTGCAGTGGGAAATGAAGTAATGTACCGGAAAGATTTAACCGAAGAGCAACTGTTGGAATTCATGAAAAAAGTGAAAGCCGAAATACCTCATATACCCATGGGCTATGTGGATGCCTATTATGAATTTTCTCACCGTCCTCGGATTACTGAGTTATGTGATGTGATACTCTGCAACTGCTATCCTTTCTGGGAAGGTTGCCCGTTTGAAAACTCATTGGACTATATGAAGGCAATGTATCATCAGGCAAAAGCGGCGGGTAATGGTAAAGAAGTAATTATTACAGAAACGGGATGGCCCAGCCAGGGTGAAAATCTCAAAGGTTCATTTCCTTCTGAAAAATCTGCAAGGGATTATTTTATCAATACACAGTTATGGTCTGCAAATGATGATATACCGGTATTCTATTTTTCATCCTTTGATGAATCGTGGAAGGTGGGAGCAGAGGGTATTGTTGGTGCTTACTGGGGTATCTGGGATAAAAATGAAAAACTGAAATTCTGATATGGATTGTTTTAAAAAATTAGGATTGACTCCCGGTAATGCAATTTGTTACTCAGGTTTCAGGGATGGGCAGCAACCGGGAGGTGTATCACCTTCTTATGATGAAGTGAAAGAAGATTTACGCATTCTTCAAAAAAACTGGAAATACCTCCGCTTATATGATTGTGATGAACATGCACAAACGGTATTGGATGTAATCAGGAAAGAGGGATTTGATTTTAAAATCATGCTGGGTGCATACATCGAAGCAGAGATGAACAACTTTGGTTGCCCCTGGGGTGGTGGTGTGTATGAAGAAGACCAATTGGAGACAAACCGAAAAAAAAATGAAAAGAAGATCCAAAGGCTTATTGACTGGGCAAATAAATTTTCTGATATCATTTTTTCACTTTCTGTAGGTAACGAGTGTTGTGTTGACTGGTCGGGCAATTACGTGCCGGTGAGCAGGGTGGTTGAATTTGCAAAGAAAGTTAAACGGCATGCAAAGCAGCCGGTGACATTTTGCGAAAATTATGTGCCCTGGTTAAACAAACTGAAACCGCTTGCCGAAGTTGTTGATTTTATTTCCATACATACGTACCCTGTCTGGGAATACAAGCATATACATGAAGCCATTGAATACACCAATGAAAATTATAAAGCGGTCGCCAGCCTTTATCCTGGTAAAGCTGTAGTGATTACCGAAGCCGGCTGGGCCACCAACTCAAATGGACGGGGTATTCTCCCCGAGCATGTGAATGAAGAAAACCAAAAAGTATATTATGAGGATCTGATGGACTGGTCAGGAAAAAACAAAGTGCCTGTTTTCTTTTTCGAAGCCTTTGATGAATCATGGAAAGGTTCATCACATCCCAATGAACCCGAAAAACATTGGGGGCTTTATAAAACAGACAGGACTCCAAAATTTGCCCTGGAACTGCAAACAAGTGTAAGGAATTAATTTATCAACAGGTTTTTTGTTGTAGTATACATTAACTTAATAACAAAGTGATATGAAAAAAACAGCAACCGCAGCTTTAATAGTATTGTCCCAGGTTGCATTTTCTCAGCCAAAAGACAAAATGCAAAACAAACTTAATAATTTAAATGATAAAACGGTGACTGTGTATACTTCTGCAGACAGCACTGATTTCAGGTTGACAAATACAGATAACCTGAAGCTGTCGCCAGCAAAGCAGTCTTTAGAAAGCCAGGTTAGTATTTTTGTTTACCCGGATAAAACCTTTCAGACTTTTTTAGGAATTGGCGGCGCCATTACGGATGCCAGTGCTGAAGTATTTGCAAAATTGCCAAAGAACAAACAAGAGGAATTACTGAATGCCTATTACAGCAAAGAAAAAGGAATTGGTTACTCCTTAATACGAACCAATATCCACAGTTGTGATTTCAGTTCGGGTTCTTATACTTATGTTGAAGAAGGAGATGCTGAATTGAAGACGTTTAATATCAGTCACGATAAAGAATTTCGTATTCCCCTTATTAAAGCGGCAATGAAAACTGCAGGAGCAAAAATGACTGTATATGCAAGTCCCTGGAGCCCGCCTGCTTTTATGAAAGACAATAATAATATGCTGAAAGGAGGAAAGTTGTTACCGCAGTTTTATCAGTCATGGGCCAACTACTATGTAAAATTTATAAACAGCTATAAAAAGGAAGGGATACCTGTTTGGGGATTCACCATACAGAATGAACCAATGGCAGTGCAGAAATGGGAATCTTGTATTTATACTGCAGAAGAGGAACGTGATTTTTTAAAAAATTACCTCGGACCAACTTTAGAAAAAGCAGGACTTGGAGATAAAAAAATAATTATCTGGGATCACAACAGGGATTTGATTGCTCACAGGGCAAACACAATTCTTGATGATGCTGCTGCCAATAAATTTGTTTGGGGAATTGGATTTCATTGGTATGAAGACTGGAGCGGTGGCCAACCCATGTTTGAGAATATTGGGAAAGTGAATGAAATGTACCCCAACAAAAATTTACTGTTTACAGAGGGTTGTTCAGAAGCGTTTAACGCAGAGAGATATCAGCACTGGCGCAATGGTGAACGTTATGGCCGTTCCATGATCAACGATTTCAATAATGGAACTGTTGGATGGACTGACTGGAATATTTTGCTGGATGAGAGGGGTGGACCCAATCATGTGGGCAATTTTTGTTTTGCACCCATCCATGCCAATACACAAACTGGAGAATTAATTTATACACCATCTTATTATTTTATCGGGCATTTTTCAAAGTTTATTGCGAAAGGTGCTAAACGGATAAGCAGTATTTCCAGCCGCAGCCAGTTGCTGACCACTTCTTTTAGAAACCCGGATGGTACAGTGGCAACGATTGTTATGAATGCAAGTGATCAAAAAATAAATTATAATTTCTGTATTGGGGCAAAGACTACGGAAGTTTCCATATTGCCCCATTCCATTCAAACCCTGCTTTATTAATCAGGAAATAAAATTTCTTATTCATAAAAAGCAAATCAGGGAAAGAAGAATTTTAGAATATTTATCTCTGGCATAGGACTTATTCTGGCGGTTGGGTGTACATCAACAGTTACAGTCTTCTTAAAATAAACCGGATAAAAAGCCATATTATAATTGGCTGCTTTCGTATTTGAAGGATAAAGAAAAGTAATAGCAAAATGCTGGTTGATAGTGGGAAGGTTAGCAACGAATAATTCAATTTGCAGAAAAAGCTTGTTATTTTTATACATATTTTTAAATAGAATTGCAAATTCACTATAGTGTACATATGTTTATTCTATCAAACATTGTAGCTCTTTGATTAGTTATTCATATGTTGAATAACTAATTTTTTTAAGTTAAAGCACCTTTCTTTTTAACTTTATTTAATAATATTTTCGCTTATCCACCATCTCAAAGAAATATATGAAGACAATTTGTGTTAGTGGCTGTAATAAAAGCTGGTCATTTTATTTTCGCTATAAAAGTCGGGTGCTTTTTTATACAGAGCTGGATTTTTTTTGCTTTTTAGGAGTTATTTTTTGGTAGTGATTTAGCAGGGCAGGCCCTGAATAATCATCAATGGCGGCAATACAGGGATAACGTAGATATATTAGAGCCGTAAAAAAATACTGAAAATGCTATTTAAATCAATATCCTCGCAAAAGAGTTAATTCCTGAAGACTCTATCAAAACCGACTCATATATTCAAATGCTGACACAAACAGCTAACCTGCTTTATCTTAATAAAAACCAGTACGCAAAGGCGGAAAATTTGGGGCTGATGATACTTTTTTTCCGCAAAAATTGATGATAGATTATGTCCGTGTATATAATTAATTCAATGCCTATAAAACACTTTATTCCTTTAGATGAAGCAATCCAATGGGTTTTGCAAGCATAGAAAAATAAGTTGGGGGCGGTAATCGAACGAAATAATTTTAATATTGAACTTCTTTAATTAATTTTAAGAATATTTTGGTACATGAAAATGAATGATCCTAAAAAAATATAGTAAAACTCTAATACAATGGTACGGTTGTCTTTTTATTTAATTTCATTTATAACATTGATTGCTTCATGTGGTAAAAAAGATACACCTGGCAATAATAATATTCCACCAACCAATCTTACATTAAGTGCTATTGTAAGTACTGATAATAGTGGAAACGTTACTTTTACAGCAGCTGCAACCAATGCAACTTCTTTTGAGTATGATTTTGGGAATGGAATTTTTCAAACTGTGTCATCTGGAATTGTTACATATCAGTATCCGGCTTCCGGAATATATATTGTAAATGTAACTGCTAAAAGTGCAACCGGGCAAACCCTCTCAAAGTCAATACAGATTGTTGTAAATAAAGTATTGGCTTTACTTTGGTCTGACGAATTTAATACTCCTGGTTTGCCTGATGCTTCTAAATGGAATTATGATATTGGAACTGGTTCAGGAGGATGGGGTAATAATGAATTGGAATATTATACCAACCGATTATCTAATGCTGAAGTAGTAAATGGTGTATTAAAAATTACTGTAAAAAAAGAAAATTTTTCTGGTAGTTCTTATACTTCAGCAAGACTACTTACAAAGGATAAGTTTTTCTTTAAATATGGCAAAGTAGAAGCACGGGCGAAGCTACCAGCGGGCGGTGGAACATGGCCTGCTATTTGGATGTTAGGAACTGATATTAATACGGTGTCATGGCCTGCTTGCGGAGAAATTGATATAATGGAGCATTTGGGCAATGATTTAAACAAAATTTACGGTACGCTTCATTATCCAGGCCGGTCTGGGGGCAATGCAAATGGCAGTACTAAAATAATTGCCAACGCTACTACCGAATTCCATATTTATTCTGTTGAATGGAATCCATCATTTATTAAAATTTATGTGGATGACCAGTTGTATCATACAGTAGGTAATTCAAGCAGCATTCCATTTAACCATGATTTCTTTTTAATCATGAATGTGGCAATGGGAGGAAACTTTGGCGGCCTTGTAGATCCTGCTTTTATCAGTGCTTCTATGGAAATCGATTATATAAGGGTGTACCAGTAGTTACTGTATCAATTAATCTTCAATTTTTTAATTCTCTTTTTGAATCAGTTCTGTAAGGGTCAATTTTTATTTATAATAATAGTAATTATTGGTGTAAGAAAATTACCCCAATGTAAATTCGGTACAACTTCTGTATCTGATGATGAAACTAAAATTAAATAAATTTTTTTTTGATTATTTCTCGGACTGAGTTCTCGATACTGCAAAATGGAATGTAGAAATAACAGGCCTGCATATAAATAATGAATTGTAAGATTTTTAGATTCTTCAGCAATTATATCTTTTATAAATAGAGCTGAGAATTTGGCATTGGTTTTACAGCCACTTTTTTCAATTGGTCA